>NZ_DAIUEH010000055.1:0-38027 GCF_036845245.1 Methylobacter sp. | reverse complement strand
ACCAACTTTGGGTTGAATTGACGACACTTAAAGTCTAATTTTGCGTAAGTCCTAAATGCTATTCTTGAGCTGTTGTTTGCACCTTACAAACCGAACGACCGTGTGGACAGAAAGCAATTTCAGGTTATCAAGTTGTTGAAATATGTTGGGCTGCGTATGCTGGTGATCGACGAAATTCACCATATCATGGCGGGCAACCTGAACAAGCAGCGTACGTTTTTAAATGTGCTTAAGTATTTGGGCAACGAATTGCAGGTGCCAATCGTGACAGTGGGGACGCGGGATGCTTTTCGTGCGCTCCAGACCGATTCGCAACTGGCCAACCGTTTCGAGCCAGTGTTATTGCCTCGCTGGGAGTTCGATACCGATTTTCTGCGCTTGCTCGCGAGCTTTGAGCGCATGTTGCCTCTGCGCGAGGCATCCTTATTGCACGATCTGACCTTATCTACCAAATTGTTCTCGATGTGCGAAGGTTATATCGGCGAGCTGTCGCGCTTGCTTAATATGGCTGGCGTATACGCAGTCGAGTCAGGAAAGGAGCGCATCGATGAGAAGGTTCTCAATGCCATTGATTGGGTATCACCCTCCGACCGCAAGCGGCAAATCGATCGAGGCGGTTGAGTATGCTTAATGGTGAGTTGTGGCCGGCGCATCCGCATCCTTACCGTGATGAGCTGCTGTCGTCGTGGTTGGTGCGAGTGGCGCATGCGAATGGACTCAAGGTTCAAACTTTTTGTGCCCAGGAGTTCGGCAACGACCACCAGCTTTGGAACCGCGACATCGATCGAATGGCTCCTGCGTGGTTAATTGAAAGCATGAGCGCGAAAACAGGCACGTCACTTAAGCGGGTCTGGGAAACAACATTGCTAGGTTACGAGGGGAAACTATACGATAAGTATCATCCGGCCGGGCAGTTGCGTTGGATACTGCCGTTACAGATATACCACCGGAAACGGCGAGGATATGGTCTCCAGTTTTGCTCAAAGTGCTTGGCAGAGGGATGCGAGCCTTACTATCGCAGGTCGTGGCGTGTGGCGTTTTACACTTTTTGTCCAAAGCATGATGTGATGCTGTGGGATCGTTGCCCAAGCTGTGGGAATGGTGTTGTTTTTCATCGGCTTGAACTGGGCAAGCCTGATTTAATTGATGGTTCGTCGTTACAGTGTTGCTGGTTTTGTGGATTCGATCTGTGCAGTGCGCCAACAGTGCCGGTAAACAAATGGAATGATCGTACGTTTTTATCCTGGAGCAGAGTCCTGCGTTTGATTGATAGGGGAGCCGCTGATTCACGGGATTTCGATTATTCCAAGCTTGCTGTATTACATCAATTTTGTGCTTTGATGGTTTCAATGAGGTGTGCTCCTAAATTGATAGCGTATGTTCAGGAGAAAACCAACCAATTGCCAATTCCTCTTGTCAAAAGACGTATAGCTTTCGAACTGCGGCCACTTGTCGAGCGCCATCATGTATTGGGACTCTCCTGGTGGCTGATCAGCCGCTGGCCTTCTCGTCTTCGAGCGGCCTGGAAATATAGGGTTGTACGTTACAATGTGCTCGGGAAAGATTTTAATGCAGCGCCAGAGTGGTATCTCTCCGAAGTTAAACGACTATTTAGTGATAACTGATCTACTTAACATTTTACCGAAGATGATGTGGTAGGAGGGTAAACACGAGGTTAGTTGATCCCGAGTTACGTGTTTTGAACTACCAATATGGTGTACTTTGTGCGTCATGTCATGGGCTATTAGTTTACGGAAAGCGAATAATAACCTAATAAAAACAATAAGTAATAAGAAAATGGAACAAAAATGAGTACGCCCCACTACCTAACTATTCCAGAAGGCAAAATTTGTGACTTTATTAGCGGCAATTTTAGAAACGACACGCCCGAAGAATATGTACGTCAAAATTTAGAAAAACGATTAGTCAATGAATTGAAGTATCCGCGTGAAAGAATTGGCGTTGAAGTAACTTTACAAATGGGCAGTAATAAACCTCGCGCAGATGTCGTCATTTATCTGGAAAAATTTCCGCAAACACAAGAAAACATTCATATTATTGTGGAATGCAAAAAAGAAAATGTATCTCCTACTGATAAAAAAGATGGCATTGAACAACTCAAAAGCTATATGTCTGCTTGCCTTAATTGTGAATGGGGTTTATGGACAAACGGTAGGCAAAGACAAGTATGGCGCAGAATAAAAAACCTCGCGGGGCAAGCTGAATTTATAGAATTCAATGACATTCCGGATGTATCTGGATCCACCGAAGACATTGATCGACCGAAACGGCCTAAATTAGTGCGAGCCGATGGTGATAATTTATTTCTAGCCTTTCGCCGCAGCCATGATGCCATTCATGTTACTGACGGTTTCAACAAAGAAAACGCTTTTTTCGAGTTTCTAAAAATCATTTTTTGCAAAATCGAAGATGAACGCAACATTCCCAAACCGCTTGAATTTTATGTCGCTTCCAACGAGCGTATTTCGATTGATGGGCAAATTGCGTGCAAACAGCGCATTGAAGCTATTTTCAAGCGCGTAAAAAGCAAATTCAATCAGATTTTTGACAGCAACGAAGAAATTAAATTATCGCCGCGCAGCCTTGCGCAAATAGTGGCCGAATTACAAGGCTACAGTTTTTTAAACACTGACATTGATCTCAAGGGTCATGCGTATGAAGAAATTGTCGGCTCAAATCTTAAAGGTGATAGAGGACAGTTTTTCACACCGCGTAATGTCATGCACATGGCAGTTGCCATGCTTAACCCCAAACTGGACGAAAAAATATTGGATCCGGCCTGTGGCACAGGTGGTTTTTTAGTAACGGCTATGAACGTAGTTATTGCAAGACTCAAGCAGGATTGGGCGAAAGACTTGGGTAAACCGGAAAGCGAATGGGATGATGACGCAAAAAAAGCACTGCAAAATCGTATTAGTGAAATGGCCGAAAGCTCATTTTTTGGCTTCGACATTGCGCCCGAATTGGTTAAATCCACCAAAATGAACATGGTGATGAATAACGATGGCAGCGGCAACATTCTCCGCACCGATTCGTTATTGCCACCGCATTTATGGGATGCCGATTTTAAAAACGCGCTGGCTAAGTCACTGAAAATTAAACCCGGTGAACTCAGTAATAAAGACAGCATCGGTTTTTTTGATGTTATCGTTACTAATCCGCCGTTTGGCAGCAAAATCCTCATCAAAGAGGAGTACATGCTTGACCAGTACGCTATCGGGCATGGCTGGGAAAGCCCTAAAAAAACGAAAAACGGTGAATGGAGAAAGAAAACCGTTTTATCCGCTTCACCCCCTGAACAGCTTTTTATTGAACGCTGCTTACAGCTGCTTAAGCCCGGCGGACGCATGGCAATTGTCTTGCCAGACTCCATTCTTGGCTCACCTGGTTTGGGGCATATTCGCCAATGGTTATTGGAAGAAGCAAAAATTATTGCCAGTCTCGATTTAGACTCCGACACCTTTCAGCCGCACACAGGCGTACAAACGTCCATTTTAATTTTGCAAAAGAAAACCCTGGAAGAAAAAGCCGAAGAGCAACGTACTCGTGTGCTTCGCCCTTACAATATTTTCATGGCGGTTATTGATAAAGTCGGTCACGACAAACGTGGTAATAATCTTTACCAGCGTGATGAGCACGGCGAAGAAATACTGATTGAAGTCAATGAAACCGTGACTGAACTGGACAAAACCGCTGACGGACAAACGACAGTGAAATCGGCTAAACGTCTTGAAAAAGTCCCCGATGACCAGACCCGTGCCGTTCCTGCCGTGTTTACCGAATGGAAACGCAATGAAGGTATCGCATGGTAGCCACGACAGCCTATCAAGCTCCCATCACTTGGGATGCGCCTAGCAAACCACAAAGCTTTAGTTGGGTAAGCTTGCCTATTCAAAGCATATTTGAAAGTGGCTTGCGGCTGGAGGCGAGTGTTTATGCGACAGAGGCAAAACAAGCTGAAACAGCAATCCAATCAAATCAATATGGATGCGTTCCCATTCACGAACTGGCGAGTATTCACCATTGCCCTCGGTTCAAGCGTGTCTTTGTACAAAAATCAAAATTTCCAATTTATCAGCCGTCTCAAATCGGTGAATTGAACCCAAGCCCCGTCGCTTATATTTCCGACAAAACGCTAGTAGATTTGAATACACTTCGAGTTTCAGAAGGTCAGATATTAATGACTTGCTCAGGCACAGTGGGCAACGTAACTTTTGTAAGCAAAACACTTGCAGGAAATATTTTTAGCCATGACTTGTTAAGAATTCGTAGTCATGACGAACATCATGCAGGTTATTTGTACGCTTATTTCAAAAGCGCACAGGGGCGAACGCTTATACAATCGAATAATTACGGTGCAGTCATTCAACACGTCGAACCAGCGCATTTGTTAAAGCTACCGATTCCAGACGCACCAGCCATACTTAAAACCCACATCCACCACACCGTTACAGAATCCTTTAGCTTGCGTGATGAATCAAACTCCCTGATTGCACAAGCCCAGGCCAAGTTACAAGCCGCGCTAAAACTGCCAGCGGTTGAAGAGTTGAATCCGCCAGCAAACGGCGACAATGGGCTGCGCTGGTTTAGTATGAATGTCGCAGATTTAAATCACCGCCTCGAAGCCAATTATCATAACCCGTTGGCACAGGCAATCACCCAACACTTACACAAACACGCCGCGCAAGTTTTAGCATTAGGCGATAAGAAAATTACTCAAAAAATTATTTTAGCTGGCCGTTTCAAACGAGTTTATGTCGATGAAAAACAAGGCGTACCATTTCTAGGGGGTAAAGAAATTTTAGAGCTTGACCCACGCGGTGAAAAATATCTTTCACTCAAGCATCATGGCGAACGCATTGCTGATCAATTGACGCTAGACGAAAATATGATTTTGATTACATGCAGTGGCACGATAGGAAAAGTTAATATTGTACCTAAACATTGGCAAGGCTGGGCAGGTAGTCAGCATATACTCAGAGCCATACCCGCCAGTGCGGAGTGGGCAGGTTATTTATATGCATGGTTAAGTTCTGAATGGGCGTTACCGTTGATACGTCGCCAGACTTACGGCGCGGTTGTGTTTGAAATTGACCAATACCAACTTGCGGGAGTGTCCGTACCCTTACTTACTGATATGGCTCTCATGCAAGAAATCAATAGCCTCGTACTCCGGGCTAATCAACTACGTTACACCGCCTTTACAAAAGAACAAGAGGCTTTGCGCTTATTTAATGAAGACGTGTTAGGGTTGCCAAGCGCATAAGCTGGATGAGCCATGAGACAGTGCAACCACATTGTTCAAAAAGCGCCCAGCAGTAAGGATATGTCCTGTTTACGGTCGCGCAAGGGCGAAGTCAAGCGGTTATCAAAGGAACTATGGCACGCGATCAGCCCAGGTCTAAGTTTTGTGCGGTTGCTACAGAAATTGATTCTGCGTCAAAGTTGGATATAACAACTTGGCAACCATTTAAATATTATTTCCATTTTTTATTTTTGACGTCACTGCTTCAGCGTATGCTTCTACACATGGCCACGTATGTTTTAACGTTGCGAGCCGCGTATCTGCAGGCAGTGGCTTTGCATTTTCCCAGCGTCCATTTTTCTTTGCCAGGATATAGAGTAACTTATTTATCAGTTCATCACTCAGCCTCACTCCACTAGGCAAAGAGATTAAGGCAAGTTTGAACGCTTCTCCATCACGCCACTGAAATTCGATC
The DNA here is from genome assembly GCF_036845245.1 of Methylobacter sp. NCBI lineage: Bacteria > Pseudomonadati > Pseudomonadota > Gammaproteobacteria > Methylococcales > Methylococcaceae > Methylobacter > Methylobacter sp. The sequence goes on along the minus strand of NZ_DAIUEH010000055.1, from coordinate 32,286 downwards.
AAACTGTAGGTTTGCAGCTTATGAGTTACATCGGCGATTGCTACTGCACGTCTGAGTTTTCGTTCAGAATCCAGATAACTCCATTGTCTAGTCCATCGAGGTTTTGTTAGCGGAATATGTGCTATGGAGTCTTTTATCGGCCGAATTCTAGCCTGGTATCCCGGTAACTCATTCAAATGCCGTATCATTGCCTCGAAATTTTCGAAGCTGACCGGTAGAGGCGCCTGACGCACACGTTCAGTTTCTACCTCTGTTGGAGTCACTCCGTTGTCCGAATAGGTGCCATCACCAGTACCGAGTACATCTGTTGGCAAAGCGAGGGGGCGAACAGTATCGGCGCTAATGTAATGACACATCTCCTTTTCTGGTTTTTCCAGCTCCATGCTGGACAATGCACCAAAACGATCCTCGGGTAGCGTAATAACTGCCGATTGCACGTTGTTGGAAGGCTCGTTGTCGCTCTGCAATTCCCCATCGGTTATGTTTTTACCAGAAGCCGGTTTAGCCGGAAATGCCGGTTTTTTCTGATCGTCAGGAAGATCTTCGCCTTTTTCCGGGCGAAGGTTGCTATTATCGCGGTCGCAAGTGATTGCATTAAAAGGAAACGGTCCTGTGCAATGTTCCAAGGCGAAAACGATATAACGCCAGCCGCTATCATCTGGCGTTCGAATTGGCTTCACCCGTACTCGCAGATTGGTTGAACCTATGAAAGGGAATGCGGCTTTCGGATATAGGCGTGGTTTGTTTTGCACAGCCTCCTTGATCATGGAATCATGTACGAGAGTGGCTCCTGCAAAGGCTTCCTGGTTGTTCAGAATACGGCCAATAATCCAAGCGTCTGCATCTGCGAACTCTTTGCGCAGTTTGAGCAAACAGCGTTTTTCCTGTTCGTTAAAACCACACTCAGCCGGATTTACGATCGAGCCAAGGTCGTGACGGAAGTCGCCGGCAAAGATGACCTTAGCCAAGTCGGTAGAGGTGGCATAGTAAAATCGGATAATTTCGGCAACAGGTACAATGATGCCGTAGGGATCGTCACGCCATTTAATGGCTAGACAATTTGCTGCGAGCCCGGCACCGATTTGATGGAAGCGCTTGAGGATGAGAGGATGCCCGTCTACCTTGGCATCGGACTTAACTAAGCGAACCGTATCAGGTGAAATTGTGAGGTTATGGAAGATTTTATCTTTGCCCGCTGTTTCAATGAGGCAGCGGCGGTTGAGCCAGAGCGATCCGATGGTGACAAGCGGTAGTTGTCCAACACCGATGCTGATTGTACGGCGCTCTTCGTGATTGACCGCACTTGAGGCAGCGTAATCTGTTGCGCCGTCCAGTAGCGGGCTGATGATGAGCTGAATTTTAGGTTCGGTGGGAACCATGTGATTTCGCTCCACGCCGCCAAACCAATCTACTCGCCAGATGCGTCCATCATCTGGAAATTCCTTGATTCTTGGGATTGCCTTTCGCATGATTGTCACTCAGTAGCGTTTAGCGATGTAGAGTACAAATTAGCAATGTTCAGTACAATTTAGCATTGGAATTGTCAACTTTTTAAATTACGGATTTAGCCTGAAGATCAGCATGGTATGAAGACCGAACCATCGGCGCACTGGCAACTTGTTTAAACCCCAAGGCTTTAGCAACTGCGCCGTATTCATCGAATTGTTCGGGCGTGATATAGCTTTGCACCGGCAGATGGGCTTTGCTGGGTTGCAGGTATTGGCCTATGGTCAGCATTGAGCAGCCGTGGGCTAATAAGTCTTTCATGACTTGATGAACTTCATCCGGCTGTTCGCCGACGCCGAGCATCAGGCCGGATTTTGTGGGCACTTGCGGTTGGGCTTGGTGGAATTGTTGCAGTAAATTCAGCGAGCCCTGGTAGTCGGAGCCGGGGCGGACTTGTTTGTATAGTCGGGGCACGGTTTCGAGGTTGTGGTTGAATACGTCGCAGGGTTGTTCGGCTAATATGGCCACGGCTTTTTCGATGCGTCCGCGAAAGTCGGGCACCAGGATTTCTATTTTGGTGGCGGGTGTTTGCAGGCGGATCTTTTCGATGCAGTCGGCGAAATGTCCGGCGCCTCCGTCTCTTAAATCATCGCGGTCTACCGAGGTGATAACCACGTACTTCAAGGCCATGGTCTGGATTGCATCGGCTAGGTGTTGAGGTTCGTCTTTGTCTAGCGCCAGCGGTTTGCCGTGCGCGACATCGCAAAATGGGCAACGGCGGGTGCACAAATCACCCATGATCATGAAGGTCGCGGTGCCGTGTTGGAAGCATTCGCCGAGGTTAGGGCAGGCGGCTTCTTCGCAGACGGTATGCAGGTTGTTTTCGCGCAGTAGTTGTTTGATGCGGCTGACTTCGTCGCTGGCCGATATTTTTATGCGTATCCATTCCGGCTTGCGCAAAGTGGTTTCGGCAGGCTCCACTTTGATCGGGATTCTTGCCAGCTTTTCGGTGTTGCGCTGGTGGGATTCGGGTGTGGAGCGGGAAGGCGCTTGATAAGTCATTGTTGTAATGCCGTCATGATAGCTTGGGTAACAGGGATGGCGAGTTCAGCATTGCTGATAGTTACGCCCAGGTCGGCCAGTTGGGTTACTTCAAGTCCTGAGTAACCGCAGGTATTGATATGGTCGAAAGGGCGCAAATCCATATGGTTGTTGATACTGAGGCCATGATAGCTGGAATTTCTTTTAATGCGTAGGCCAATGGAACCGATTTTTTTGTTATCGACATAAACGCCGGGGGCATCGGCTCTGGCGACGGCGGTAATGCCGTATTGAGCCAACGCAAAGATCATCGCTTGTTCCAGTGTTGTGACCAGTTGGCGGACGCCGAGATTCAGCCTTTTAATGTCGATCAGGATATAAATTACCAGCTGGCCGGGGCCGTGATAAGTTACCTGGCCGCCGCGGTCGGAATTGATAACGGGAATTACGCCGGTATTCAGCAGATGCTCGCGCTTGCCGTTTAAGCCTAGCGTGTAAACGGGCGGGTGTTCGGTGATCCAGATTTCGTCAGCGGTGTCTGCATCGCGATTTTGGGTGAATCGCTGCATGGCTTGCCAGGTTGATTCATAGTTCTGTAAGCCTAAGTTACGTATCGCTACCATTAAGTTGCTGTAGGAGCGGGCCATGCCCGCGATATGAGTGCAGTGATTACAATGTTGTGCGTTTTCATCGCGGGCATGGCCCCGCTCCTACAAAGCCATTAAAACATGCGGATGGTCGGTTAAATCCTGGTAAATAGCATCCAGTTGTTGTTTGCTGGAGGCTTCTATAATGATGGTGACGGCGATGTAGTTGCCGTCTTTGCTGGGGCGTGTTGTGACCGCGCCTTCGCTGATGTCGGCAACATGTCTGCGCACGATCTCTATAACCAGCAGGTCGAGTTCAACATTGGTTTTGCCCATTGCCTTGATCGGGAATTGGCAGGGAAATTCTAATAGGGTTTCTTCACTCATAATGCGATTGCTTGTAAGCCTGGAACAATTGATTCATTGTTCTCCATATGGGGCCGGGTTTGCCGTTTGCAATGGCTTCATTGTCGAGTTGGACAATCGGTACGATTTCCCTGGTAGAGCTGGTTAACCAGATTTCGTCGGCTGTTTTTAAGGCATCCAGTGAAATGATGTCTTCACTGTAAGGAATGAGATTTTCCCTGGCGATTTCCAGAATGACGTTACGGGTTATGCCCGGCAATATTTCGTGACCTATCGGCGGTGTAATCAGGATGCCGTCAATGACGGCAAATATGTTACTGGCGGCGCCTTCGGTTACATAGCCGTCTTTAACCAGGATGGCTTCGGCACAGCCTTTTTCTATAGCTTGTTGCCTGAGCAAAATGTTGGCCAGCAGTGTGGTGGCTTTAACATTGCACAGTTCCCAACGGCTGTCGTCAACGCTGAGAGCTTTTACTCCGGCATCCAGATTTTCAAGTGGCACGATGTTTGAGCACATCACGAACACGGTCGGCGTAACATTTTCCGGAAAAGCATGATCTCTTTTGGGGGCGACGCCACGGGTAATTTGCAGGTAAATAGACTGATCCAGACTGGCATCGAGCAATGGTGTCAGAATTTCCAGCCATTGCGCCCGGTCATGCGGGTTAGTCAAGCGAATGGAAGAGAGGCTGTTTTCCAGCCGCTCCATGTGGTCTTGGAAGTGAAACAATTTGCCCGAGTACGACGGGATTACTTCATAAATCCCGTCACCGAACAAAAAACCGCGATCCATGACCGATATTTTTGCATCGCAAAGCGGAAGATACTGGCCATTTAAATAGACGGTTTTATTGTCCATCCGGCTTCTCCAACATCATCATTGCGCTATCGTAGATACGTTGAAAAATGTTGCCTTGTTCTACCGTTTTCAGGGCGATCAGGTCTTTATCGGCGATAACTTCATTTTTAAGCGTGACGTTGACAGTGCCCACTTTGGCGCCTTCTTTAACAGGTGCGGTAATTTTTTTATCAATGTTGATAACGGCTTTTAGATCGTTGTAATGGCCGCGGGGAATGGTGGCATAAAGGTCTTCGGCCAAGCCAAGTGGAATGTTTTTAGTGTCGCCTTTCCAAATTCTTGCTTCGGCCAGCGATGTTTTGCCTTGATACAGTTTGTGCGCTTCAAAAAAACGAAAGCCGTAGTTGAGCAGGTTTTGATTTTCGTTGGCTCTGGCATTAGGGCTGCTAGCGCCCATCACGACCGAAATCAGGCGCATGTCGTTTCTTAATGCAGATGCGACCAAGCAATAGCCGGCTGCATCGGTAAATCCGGTTTTAACGCCATCCACCGTCTCATCGCGGGAAAGCAGCTGATTGCGATTATGTTGGACGATATTGTTGAAAGTGAATTCTTTTTGTGAAAACCAGCGATAGTAATCGGGGAATTCTTTGATTAAAGCCTGGGTGAGTATGGCCAGATCGCGGGCGGTGGTGTAATGATTATCGACGGGCAGCCCGTTGCTGTCTTCAAAATGGCTGTTTTTCATGCCCAGACGTTCGGCATGTTGATTCATCATGTTGGCAAAAGTGCTTTCATCACCGGCGATATGTTCAGCCAGAGCAACGCTGGCGTCGTTGCCGGACTGGATAATGACGCCTTTTAACAGGTCTTCAACTTTAACCTGGTTGCCGACTTCGATAAACATCCGCGAGCCGGGCGTTTCCCAGGCTTTTTGGCTGATAGTGACCAAGTCGTCCAAATGTAAATGGCCGTTAGCGATCTCCCTAAACACCACATAAACAGACATAATCTTGGTGAGGCTGGCGGGAGCGAGCTTAACATCGGCATTGTTCTCTGCGAGCACTTTGCCGGTGTTATAGTTCATTAATATGTAACCGCTGGCGGCAATGGTCGGTGCTGCCGGGGTTGCGATTTCGGTGTCTTCTGCGTTTGCCGTGGTTGTGACAATCAACAAACTAAAAAATAATAATAAAACGGAAAAATGTTTAAGGATCATTGCTCTCTAATGGGGGGGACTCAGTAAAAACAGGTGCTTATTGTATCATGGAGATTTGTTCTTGATCGGATTCCGTAACAAATTGAGTCGCTGTTATACCCATTTTTGCCAACTGAATATTCAGTTTGTGGACACTCTCGGGCGATTTGATAGGTCCCATTTGAACCTTATAGAGAGTAGAGCCTTTGTGTGTTGAGGGTAATATTTCTGGCTGAGGTAATTGATGCGAGGCGATTTTGTTTTGCAATTTCAGCGCCTTATTTTTATTGCCGAAAGTACCCACTTGCAAATAGACATTTTTATCTTGTTTTTCCGCAGTATTCTGTAGCTGCGCTAACGCTTGTTCGGGCGCTATCGCCTTGATTTCAACGGCTCCCGTTCCTGCTTCATGAAGGTCCAGTTTTTTTGCGGCTGCGTAAGACAGGTCCATAACCCGGTTGCCGTGAAAAGGTCCTCTGTCATTGATGCGGACAATAACGCTACGTTGGTTTTCCAAATTGGTGACGCGAGCGTAAGATGAAATAGGTAATGTTTTGTGAGCGGCGGTCATCGCATACATGTCGTATATTTCGCCGGATGCGGTTTTCTTGCCGTGAAATTCGGGACCGTACCATGAGGCTACGCCTTGTTTCAGGTAACGGGCAATGCGGGGTAAGAGGTTTTCTTCTTGTTCGGTGGTGTTCTGCGTATCAGAACCACCCATGTTCAGTATTGAATGAATTCTGGAGGAGGCAGTTGTAACCGATGCTGGGGTTGAGATGTCGCTGGTTCTTACTTGTTCGGTGGTACAACTGCATAAAACAAAAATTAGGAGTATCGGTATAATCTTATTCATGGGAATGAGCCTTTTTTATTTAAAATAGATAGGCTTAACTGATAAACGGCCATGGCGTATAAAGGACTGTGGTTGTATCGGGTAATGACATAAAAATTGTCTAATGCCGCCCAGAGTTCTTTGCCTTCTTGCTGTTCAAAGCTAAGCAGTTTCACTTTACTTTCTAAAGGTAATTGCCTCGATGTAATTAAGTTGAGTGATTCTAACTCGGCAACCCTTAAATCAGGCTTAAGGTTATTATTGAGAGCTGGTTCATAGTTTTTAACTTTAGCGGTAACGGGAACAGCAATCATTTGGCCGGGTTGCCAATGGTGTTGGGCGAAATAATTGGCGACGCTGGCAATGACGTCGCTGTTGTCGTGCCAGATGTCGCGGCGGTTATCGTTATCGAAATCAACGGCATAAGCCCTGAAGCTGCTGGGCATGAATTGCGGCAGCCCCATTGCGCCGGCGTAAGAACCTAGCGGATCGGCCGGGTTCATGTGTTCGTCGCGGCAGAGCAGCAGGAAGTTTTCAAGTTCATCGGTAAAAAATTTACTGCGCGGCGGATAGGCAAAAGCCAGTGTAGATAAGGCGTCGATGACGCGGTGGTTGCCGGTGTTTTTTCCGAACTGTGTTTCAACGCCGATAATGGCGACAATGATTTCGGCCGGAACGCCGTATTGTTTTTCTGCAGCGGCGAGCGCCGTTGCATTGTCCCGCCAGAATTGCACGCCGGCGTCGATACGCGCTTCGGTCAGGAATATTTTGCGATATTTATACCAAGGCAAGCCTTCCGATGGAGAGGCAACTCTTTTAAGTATGTCCTGCTTGATCTCGACTTTATCGAATAAGTCATCAAGTTCAGATTCGTCGAACTGGTGTTTGGCTACCATTTGCTCGATAAATGCGTTCATCGACTCTTTTTCTTTTATTGCAGGGACGCAGGAGATGACAGATAAACAAGCGCAACCCAGTATGATGCGGGTTAATGTGTTTTTTAATTTCATGAGTGCGGTAGAAATTTTTTATGGGTATGAATTGACATAAGAATGCCGAAACCGGCCAGCAACGTGACTATCGAGGTGCCGCCGTAACTGATCAGCGGCAATGGCACGCCGACTACAGGGAGCACGCCGATGACCATGCCGATGTTGACAAAAACATAAACAAAAAAGGTAAAAGCCAGGCTGCTGGCTAATAAACGGCTGTAAGTGCCTTGAGCCTGAGAGGCAATATACAGGCAGCGGCTGATGATAAGCAGGTATAAAGCCAGCAGGCCTACGCAACCGAACAGCCCGAATTCTTCGGCAAAGACCGCAAAAATAAAGTCGGTGGAGCTTTCCGGTAAAAAGTCCAGTTCCGACTGGGTGCTGCCCAGCCAGCCTTTGCCGTAGATGCCGCCGGAACCGATAGCGATTTTTGATTGAATAATATGGTAGCCTCTGCCCAGTGGGTCGGCTTCCGGGTTCAGGAAGGTGAGCACCCGGTCGCGTTGATAGGGACGCATAAAGTGCCAGAGTATCGGCGTCAGTCCCGCCAGTGCGGCGCAGATTGCCAATATGAAGCGCCAGGAGAGGCCGGCAAAGAACAGTACCGCAGCGCCGGAGCTGGCAACCAGTAATGCGGTGCCCAGGTCGGGTTGCTTTGCTATTAATAAGGTTGGAATAACGATCAGTATGCTGGCTATCAGCAATTGTTTTGTTTTTGGCGGCAATGCGTGTTCCGCTAAATACCAGGCGACCATCATCGGCGTGGTGATCTTGATCATTTCCGAGGGCTGGAAGCGAAAAACACCAAGATCCAGCCAGCGTTGCGCACCTTTGCCGAATTGCCCCAGAACCAGCACCGCAATGAGCAACAAGATTCCGAAGCTGAACAGCAGCGCTGAATAACGCTTAAATTGGTAAGGATCAACATGAGCCAGTGCCGTCATCAACAGAAAGGCTAATCCGACACGCGCCGCTTGCCGCATCAGTACATCCATATCCTGACTGCCTGCGCTGTAAAGAATAACAAAGCTCAATAGGGAGATAAGGAACAAACCGATAAATAATGGGATGTCGATATGCAGTTTTCTGAGGATATTGCCGATAACTGACGGCGGATGGAATTGTTCGCTACGGGTTTCGGCTTTCATTGTTGCCCTTCCAAATATTGCTTGATAACTTGCCCCGCGATAGGTGCTGCGACTGAGCCGCCGTGACCACCGTTTTCAACGATGACGGCAACTGCAATTTTGGGATCATCGGCGGGGGCGAAAGAAATAAATAAGGCGTGATCGCGAAGTTTAAAGTCAATGTCGTTTTCATTGTATTTTGCATCCTGCTTGATGTTAAAAACCTGGGCTGTCCCGGTTTTGCCGGCAATTTGATAGGTAATGTTTTTGTTGATGCCCTTGGCGGTGCCGTGCGGATCGTGAATAACATTGACCATGGCTGCGATGATGCTATTAATATTTTCCGGCTTAATTGAAATATCGCTCGGGGGATTTCCGGTATCGGGTTCGGTGGAATCCGGGTTGGCGGTGTTTTTTACCAGAAAAGGCGTCACCACTTTGCCTTTGTTGGCTAAGGTAGCGGTGGCTTTCGCCAGCTGTATTGGCGTAACTTGGAGATATCCTTGGCCTATTCCGGTGATCAGCGTTTCTCCCGGATACCAGGATTGATTGCGCTGACTGCGTTTCCACTCACGCGAAGGCAATAATCCTTGCTTTTCCCCTGCCAGATCAATGCCGGATTTTTCACCAAAGCCAAAGTGTTGTAAAAAATTATGCATACGGTCTATGCCCAGCATTGATGCGAGACTATAAAAGTACACGTCGCAGGACTGTGTAATCGCTTCGGTCATATTAACCGAGCCATGGCCGCCTTTCTTCCAATCCCGATAGTGATGACTGACATTCGGTAGTTGGTAATAGCCGGGGCAGAACAGCTTGTGTTCCGCGTTTATCGCATTGTATTCAAGCCCGGCCAGTCCGATAAACGGTTTAATGGTTGATCCCGGCGGATATAAACCACGCAGCGCGCGATTATAGAGCGGTTGGTTCTCGGAAGATTGCAGCGCTTGATAGGCGTCATTGGCGATGCCGATAACAAAAGGGTTGGGATCAAAGCCGGGACGGCTGGCGAAGACCAGTACGCCGCCGGTTTTAATATCAATGGCGACTACTGCGCCATTGAAACCGTCTAATGCATCATAGGCGGTCTTTTGTAAATCGATATCCAGGGTTAGGTAAAGATTTTCACCCGGTACCGGAGGAACTGAATTCACTGTATTGATCGCGCGTGCCTGTACATTGGTTTCTATTTCCGCATAGCCGGTTTTGCCGTGCAGTTCGGTTTCATAAGTGTTTTCTATGCCTATTTTGCCGACATGAGTAGAGCCCCGGTATTCGGCGATAGGCAGCGTCTTCATTTCCGCTTCGTTGATGCGGCCTACATAACCGACGACATGAGAGGCTAACTCGGTGTAAGGATAATGCCGAACCAGCCGAGCCTGAATATCGACACCCGGAAAATAAGGTCTGACCACAGCAAATTTGGCGATTTCTTCGTCGGTCATGCTGATCAACAGCGGGGTGCTGACAAAGCGTTTTTGCCGTTTGCGCTGTTTCTGGTATTGGTCGATTTTTTCGTCGGAGATATTGAGTAGTTTTTGTAAGCGCAACAGCGTGTCGTCAAGATCGCTGATTTGTTCGGGAATCAGCTCGAGACTGAAGGACTGCGTGTTGTCGGCAAGGACTTTACCGTGCCTGTCATAAATGATGCCTCGGGTGGGGACAAGCGGTTCGATTTTAATGCTGTTGTCTTTTGCCAATGTTGCGTAATGTTCGTGCCCGACGATTTGCAAATAAACCAGGCGCACAATCAATCCGGAAGTTAACAACAGTATGAGGACAAAGGCGGCAATAATACGGTTAAGAAATAGACGGCTCTCTACTAACTTATTTTTAATAGTATAGATACGGGACATAACAGCTACGGAATGTTTTATTTAGTGCGACGCGACAAACGGACGCGGCGCAGTGCTGTATAAATCAGGGGCCAGCATAGCGTACCGATAAAAACAGGCAGCCAGAAAGAGGTATGCAGTTGAGCGGGGTGCTGGATATTTTTTAACCAGAAAAGCAGCATTTGGGAAAATAGCAGGCAAAAGAAAATAAACAAGCCCTGTTGAGGCAATGGAAACTGGCGCAAACGTTTATGCAGTATCAGGCAAAAATAGACAATTAATGTATAGGCCAGTGCGTATTGACCGAATACTCTCCCGGTCAATACATCGGTTAGCAGTCCGACTGTCCACGCATGAAAGATACCGATACGTTCAGGTACGGCAACTGTCCAATAGATAAGCACCAGAAGTACCCAGTCCGGATTTATGCTGGACAAAAAACCGGGCCAAGGCACAATTCTTAAGCACATCGCGATGATAATGGTCAAAGTAATGCGGCCAAAGCCGGAATAACTATTCATCACGGTCTGTTCCTGCCCGTGCCCCTTCGGGTGTTTTGCGTGTCGTTCCGCTTCCGGCGGGTTGATTGTCGCCGCGGTTTGCTCCTGCTCGTGTCCCTGCGGGCGTTTTATGTGCCAATCCGCTTGCGGCGGGTTGGTTATTACGATTTGTTCCCGTCGGCCTCCCTTCGGACGGTTGCGGAGTCAATCCCTTTGCAGCGGGCTGGGCATCACGCGCTGTATCCGGCCGGGTCTGGTCGGGAACTACGTGTACTAAACTGCTCTTGGTGGATGGGTCATTGGGGACTGTTTCTGGTGTTTTTTCGTGTGATGCGGGTGGTGAGCTGAGTGAAACGGGGGATGAATCGCTCCAGACGATCAGCAGTTCTCTGTTTCGGTCCAGCATTGCTTTGGGGGTAGCGGTAATGTTGACGAAAGGTTTGTTAGACATTGGGGTGAAATCATCGACAATGGCAACCGGGTAACCCGATGGAAAAGTACCGCCTAAACCCGATGTTATCAGCAAATCGCCGGGGCGAATATCCGCATTATTAGGTAAAAAAGGCAAGTTAAGCCTGTTCAGTTGGCCACTGCCCACAGCAATAGTCAACAGGCCGTTGCGATTGACCTGGACAGGGATGGCATGATTCGGGTCGGTAATTAACATGATTTCGGAACTGAACGGCAAGGCACGAAAAACCTGTCCGACAACTCCGTTCGCATCCAGTACCGGTTGTTGCGGGTGGACGCCGAAGCGGGTGCCTTTATTGACCACTACGATATTCTCGTAAGGCGCCGTATTAATTGACAATAATTCTGCAATCAGTAGTTGCTCACCCAATTTAAAGGAGTTTTCCAGCAAGGCTCGCAAACGAATATTTTCTTTTTCCAAAGAATCGAATTTAAGCAATCGGGTTTTGTCGATGAATTGTTCTTCGCGTAATCGGGTGTTTTCTTTTTTTAAGGTCGAATATGAGCTTACCGAGTCGGCGGTTTGCTCGATCAGTACTGTCGGTAAATCGACCAGGTATTTTAGCGGGTCGACAATAACTGATAATGTGGCTCGAAGTGCGTCCAGTCGATGGCTTCTGTGTTCAGTTATTAATAAAGCAACTGAAGCAACTATCGCCACAAGCAGACGGGTGTTGATAGAAGGACCGGTAGCAAATAAAAGTTTTATAGCGGGATGCCTCTTTATCCAGTTAAAAATAGTGGGAGCGTGTAGGTCGGGTTAGCGTAGTGTATGTAACCCGATAGACTATTGTCACACCTGCTGAGTTACGGCACAAAAGATGCGACTCGGGAAGTCGTTACGCTACTCCTGTATTCCCCACAAGGATGTGGGTAATACAGATTTTGCATGGAGCAAAATATCTGCCTGTGCGGTTGCAATTCAACCGCCGGACCTTGATGCTGCCAAAATAAATTATTTTAAAGAATAAACATCGTTATTCTAAGGAAAAAGTTGAGACTCCTTTTTTATCCAGCATTTCCAGAACCATGCCGCCGCCTCTGGCAACACAGGTTAGCGGGTCATCGGCAATGTAAACCGGCAGACCTGTTTCTTCGGCTATCAGTCGGTCTATATCTTTCAATAATGCGCCGCCGCCGGTTAAGAATATGCCGCGAGTCGCCACATCCGAACCAAGTTCGGGTGGAGTTTGCTCCAAGGCCAATTTTACCGCGCCGACAATGCCGGATAGCGGCTCTTGCAGCGCTTCCAGAATTTCATTGCTGTTCAAAGAAAAACTGCGCGGTACGCCTTCGGCCAGATTGCGGCCTTTAACTTCTATTTCCCTGACTTCGCTGCCGGGATAGGCCGTGCCGATTTCGTGTTTTATTCTTTCCGCGGTAGCTTCGCCAATTAAGGTACCGTAATTTCTGCGCACATAATTGATAATGGCTTCGTCAAAGCGATCTCCGCCGATACGGACAGACGAAGAATAGACGATACCGTTTATTGAGATGACGGCCACTTCAGAGGTGCCGCCGCCAATATCCAAGACCATCGAACCGCATGCTTCCTCGACCGGCAATCCCGCGCCGATAGCTGCAGACATCGGCTCTTCAATCAAGTAAACTTCGCGCGCACCGGCCATTGCCGCAGACTCGCGAATGGCTCGACGTTCAACTTGAGTTGAGCCGCAAGGCACGCAGATTAAAATGCGTGGACTGGGGCGCAGCAACTTGCTTTGATGGACTTTTTCGATAAAAAATCTCAGCATTCGTTCAGTGACGGCAAAGTCGGCAATGACCCCGTCTTTTAGCGGGCGGATTGCCGTAATATTGCCCGGTGTGCGTCCTAACATGAGTTTTGCATCAAGACCGACAGCGGCAATGGTTTTTGCCCCGCGGATTCTGTCTTCTTTGATAGCAACGACCGATGGTTCATTAAGTACGATTCCTTGTCCGGGAATGTAAATCAATGTATTGGCGGTTCCTAAGTCAATAGCGAGATCGTTGGAGAAAAGACCGCGAATTCTTTTGAACATTTTTAGCTGTATCCTTTGGGGGAATAAAAATTGTATTACTTTATCAATCAAGCGAGTGTTTGAGCAAGATATAAAGTATTATAAACACAATAATATTTAGAATCTCTGAAATTTTTAATGGGAGTTAATAGTGTCTTTAACGGCGGATGATGTGAAGAAAATAGCGCATTTAGCGCGTCTGGGAATTGAGGAGCAAGATGTAGTTTCTTATGCAAAGGATTTGTCAGGGATGCTGGATTTAATGACGCAGATGGGCGATCTTAACACCGACGGCGTCGAACCTATGGCCCACCCGATGGATCAGGTGCAAAGATTGAGACCCGATGTGGTAATCGAGCAGGACAAGCGCGAAAAATTCCAGGCTATCGCGCCACAGGTGGAAGCGGGACTTTATCTAGTGCCCAAAGTAATTGAGTAAAAGGAAAAGTAACAACTATGCATAACAAAACAATTGCAGAATTAGCCAAGAGCCTGCGTTCCGGTGAATTTTCAAGCGTGGAATTGACGTCGGTCTTTCTGGACAGAATCAAGCAGCACAGCTCACTTAATTCTTATATTACTGTCACTGAAGACTTGGCCTTGCAGGAAGCTAAAGCTGCCGACGCCAGGCTGGCAAAAGGCGATGCGGAACTGTTAACCGGCATCCCGATTGCGCAAAAAGATATTTTTTGTGCCGAGGGCGTTAAAACCACCTGCGGTTCAAAAATGCTGGATAATTTTATTGCTCCCTACAATGCAACAGTGGTGGAGAAATTTAATACGGCCGGTGCGGTGATGCTGGGCAAATTGAACATGGACGAGTTTGCCATGGGTTCATCCAACGAAACCAGTTATTACGGCGTAGTCAAAAATCCCTGGGATACCAATACCGTTCCCGGCGGCTCTTCAGGCGGTACGGCAGCGGCTGTCGCAGCACGGCTTGCGGTTTGTGCGACAGGCACCGATACCGGCGGCTCGATACGTCAGCCTGCCGCTCTTTGCGGCATTACCGGATTAAAACCGACCTATGGCCGCGTATCCCGTTACGGCATGATCGCTTATGCTTCCAGCTTGGATCAAGGCGGGCCGATGACCCGTAGTGCCGAAGATGCGGCTATCATGTTGCAGACCATGGCCGGCTTTGACGACAAGGATTCAACCAGCGTCGATTTGCCTGTTCCAGATTATATGGCCGGGTTAAACAACAGTCTTGAAGGTTTAAAAATCGGCCTGCCCAAAGAGTTTTTCGGCGAAGGGCTGAATAGCGATGTGGCGGCAGCGCTTGAAGCGGCTATCAATGAATACCGAAAATTAGGCGCTCAAGTAACGGAAATTTCCATGCCCACGCTTAAGCTGGCCATTCCGGCTTATTATGTCATTGCGCCTGCCGAGTGCTCCGCGAACCTGTCGCGTTTTGACGGCGTACGTTTCGGTTACCGTTGTGAGAATCCGGTGGATTTAACCGATCTTTATACCCGCTCGCGCGGCGAAGGCTTCGGTAAAGAAGTCAAACGCCGCATTTTGATGGGGACGTATGCGCTGTCGGCAGGTTATTACGACGCTTATTATATAAAGGCGCAAAAAATCCGCCGCCTGATCAGCGAAGACTTCAAAAGAGCGCTGTCGGAAGTTGACGTGATTATGGGACCGGTAACACCGTCAACCGCGTTCGGCATCGGAGAGAAGATCGGCAACCCGATTGAAATGTATTTATCCGACATTTACACGATTGCGATCAATCTTGCCGGCGTTCCTGCGATGTCGGTTCCAGCAGGTTTCGCCGAGGGCAAGCCTGTAGGCTTGCAGATCATCGGTAATTATTTTGCGGAGGACAAGTTGTTAAATATTGCTCATCAATATCAACAAGTCACCGATTGGCACACATATACCCCTAAAGGTTTCGAGTAAGGAGCAAACAGATGAGCCAACAATGGGAAACAGTAATCGGCTTGGAAATCCATGCCCAACTCGCTACAAAATCAAAAATCTTTTCCGGGGCTTCCACCGCTTACGGTGCGGAACCTAATACCCAGGCCTGCGCGGTCGATTTAGGTTTGCCCGGCGTATTGCCGGTATTGAACGAAGAAGCCGTGCGTATGGCTGTCATCTTCGGCATGGCGATAGAAGCGCATATCGCGCCGTATTCTGTGTTCGCCAGAAAGAATTATTTTTATCCGGATTTACCCAAAGGCTATCAAATCAGCCAAATGGATCTGCCTATCGTCGGCAACGGACATTTGGATATTGACGTTGATGGTGTCGGTAAGCGCATTGGCATTACTCGTGCACATTTGGAGGAAGATGCGGGCAAATCGCTGCATGCAAATTTCCACGGTTTGACCGGAATCGATTTAAACCGCGCCGGTACGCCGTTATTGGAAATCGTATCCGAGCCGGAAATGAGTTCGGCTAAAGAGGCCGTGGCCTACATGAGGAAAATGCACGAACTGGTTCGCTATCTAGGTATTTGCGACGGCAATATGCAGGAAGGTTCGTTTCGCTGCGATGCGAACGTATCGGTGCGTCCCAAAGGCCAAAAAGAATTCGGCACACGGGCTGAAATCAAAAATATCAACTCGTTCAAGTTTGTCGAAAAAGCCATTAATTACGAAATCGAGCGGCAAATCGAGGTGATAGAAAGCGGCGGTACCGTAGTTCAGGAAACCCGATTGTACGATTCCGACAAGGATGAAACCCGCTCGATGCGCAGTAAGGAAGAGGCCAATGATTACAGGTATTTCCCTGATCCCGACCTGTTGCCGGTACTGATTGATGAGGGCTTTAAAACACAAATAAAAGCCCAATTACCTGAGTTGCCGCAAGCGAAAAAACAGCGCTTTAAGGATGATTATGTTCTGGATGAAGAGAGCGCTACGATCCTGACATCTTCCCGTTCGCTGGCCGATTATTTTGAATCCGTGGTTAAAGAATCGGGTTGTGAAGCAAAAATCTGCGCAAACTGGGTGACCGGCGATGTTTTAGCTGCTCTCAACAAAGCCGATCTGGACATTACCGATTCGCCAGTCAGCCACGAACGACTCGCAGGGTTGTTAAAGCGTATCAGTGACGAAACCATTTCCGGAAAAATCGCCAAACAGGTGTTTGAGGAACTTTGGCAAGGTACAGCGACAGCCGATGAAGTAATCGAAGCCAAAGGCTTGAAACAGATCACCGATACCGGCGCGATTGAAGCTATTATCGATAAAATCATTGCCGACAATCAGGATCAGGTTGAACAATATCGCAGCGGTAAGGATAAAGTTTTCGGTTTTTTTGTCGGGCAGGTGATGAAGGAAATGCAGGGTAAAGCAAACCCTGGCGAAGTAAATAAAATGCTTAAAGCCAAGTTAAAGTAAGCACATTAATAGTCTTTATCGAACAATCGCCCGTTTTAGTTGGTGGTTGTTCGGTTACCTAAATTAAGTCAGGCGTATCGACTGAATTTGCGCAAGCGCTATCGGATGACCCAGTGAAGCCGCTTTCGCAATCCACATAAGACCAAGGTTGTCGTCTTTAGGTAAGCCGTTGCCCTCCAAATAACAACATCCCAGCAAATGCATCGCATCAGCAAGGCTTTGCTTGGCGGCCAATTCCAGCCAATAAACAGCGCTTTTCACTTTATTGTTTTCCAAAAAAAGCAATGCCAAATCATTTTGTGCTTTTGCATCGCCTGCGTCGGCGCTTTTAATAAGCTCTATATCATCCGGATCAAGAGGAATGCAGATATCGTGTTTGATCGAATCGAAACAGAGCATTGTTTTGTAATAAGCGTCATTATCGGTGGCGCACTTTAAGCTGCCGTCGGCAAGACGGCGTCTTATAGTGCGTTCGCTCCATTCGGTTAATGTAATCGCTGCTTGAAGGCTGATGTGCTGCATGTTACATCCCTAGTTTCAAATGAGTGTAATGTGTCTGACAGTTTTTTAAGCGGCAGTTTGTCATGGCAGGGTTTTTTGAGTGGCATCTTATCATGACAGAGATTTTTGTCAGGCATTTCTATCGAGGTGGTTTTTTCAATTAACAAAGCAAGGGATTTATTAGTGTGGCTATTTTGTTTTATACGCTCAAGTCTTTGTTTAAATGGAGTTTACAAGTGATTAAGAAAGCTGAATAAAGGTGGGGTGTAATTTGGCATGACTTCTGCTTGTGATGTGTTGTAGTTTACTTTTAACTTAAAAGAGGATTTACTCGTGATCACATTACCTATGAAAAAATCACAACAAGGTTTTACCTTAATTGAATTGATGATCGTTGTGGCGATTATCGGTATTTTGGCGGCGGTGGCTATTCCTGCCTATTCGACTTATACTAAAAAAGCTAAGTTTTCCGAAGTCGTGCTTGCTGCTGAGGCAAAAAAAGCGTCAGTGGAACTCTGCTTTAGGGACGCAGGTGCCGGTACTGATCTTACTGTTTGTGACGATGCAACAAATGGTGTTCCTGCTGCAACAACTGCATCTGGCTACGTAACTTCAGTGGGTGTGGCAAACGGTATTATTACAGCCACAGCCTCGACCGCTCTTAATAGTGCGGTTGTCGTTTTGACCCCGACTGCGCTTTCTGATCAGTTGACTTGGGTTTTAGGTGGTGGAGCCTCGGCCGCCAGTTGTAAGACGCTGGGCTTCTGTTAATAACCGGATGATTCATGTTGTTGCCGCTGTTAACTGTATGACTTATATATAATAGTGTCCAATCAAGCCACTCAATCTTTCTTAGGTTGGGTGGTTTTTTATTGCCCCCTGTTGGATGTGTCCAGCATAAAGTCCGCTTTCATCCTTAATGCCTACTTTAAGTGCGAGATGTCTACTATCTTCCGGTGTATGCGGTGACTTACCGGACGAAAACAAGGTACCACCATGAGAACCATCTTTTTCATACTTGCTTTATGTCTGCCGGTCTCACTTCTTTACGGGCAATTTGTCGATAATCCTCCAGTATTCGATGACTTCAATTTTTTTAATGGCCTCGAACACGGTCAATTTGAGGATAAGGGATATGTCTATAGTTTGCGCTGGGTAGCTTATGCTACTTTTGAGTGGACTCATGGGGTTTTCGGTAAGAAAGTAGTCTGGTTTCGTCTGGGTAACTTGGCGTTGCATCTTGCTACGGCCGTCACTCTGTTTTTGTTTTTAAGGAAGCTGTTTGAACAAATTCTTCCCTCTAGATACGGAAATAACGAAACCTTGTCGGCGCATTGGCTGGCTTTTTTCGGGGCTTTGATCTTTGCTTTGCATCCGGTATCCGTTTATGCCGTCGCTTATTTGATCCAGCGTTCGATGCTAATGGCAACGTTGTTTGCCTTGTTGACCTGGTGGTTGTTTCTTAACGGCCTGATTAGAGAAAATTACCGTTACTTGTTAGCTTCGGGAGTCACTTATTTTTTTGCTGTGTTTTCAAAAGAGCATGCCATTATGATTCCGGCAGTAACAGTTGTCCTGCTTTTACTGGTTGATAACCAGCCCATTCTTCGACGAATCAAGCTGGTTTGGCCAACTTTTGTGCTCTATAGTTTGGTTGGCGTATTCTTGGTTATCCAGGTCCATTCGAACTATCGATTGGGGGGAATTTATGAGCCAAAAGCCGCAAAATTAATGTCTTTGTTGGGGGCTGATATTGATGTTCATCTTGCTTATCCCTTGTCGGTGCTGACCCAATCTTTCTTGTTTTTTAAATATCTATGGGTATGGGTTGTTCCAAGCCCTGCGTGGATGTCCATTGATATGCCGCAAGCTTTTGCGTTGCGTTTGTGGTCTTGGCCTCAAATTGCCGGTTTGATCGGTTTTGTAGTTTACCTGATTATTGCAGTTCGCCTGTTACTGAAAAGAGGAGTGAAAGGCTTGCTGGGCTTTGCCTTATTGTGCCCATGGCTGTTATTTGCCACTGAGCTGGTAACTGTTCGGATTCAGGAGCCCTTTGTACTTTATCGCAGTTATCTGTGGATGGCGGGTGCTTTTGCGGCTTTGCCGTTTTTATGCCAGAAACTAAGTGCAAAGCAGGCGATTATGACGCTGACTCTTGTTGCGTTATTGATGATGCCTTTATCCTGGCTGCGCCTGACGACTTTTTCTCATCCGCTGCTGCTTTGGGATGATGCGGCACAACTCGTCGAAAATACAGAAGAAAAATATCTGAATGTAGATAGGATATTTTATAACCGGGGCACGGAGTTAATGAATGTGAAACATTATGCCGAAGCATTAACAGATTTAACCAAGGCTATTGAGCTAAAAGGTTATCATGCTGGCGTAGCCTATTTTAATCGTCGCTTTGTCTACATACAAAGCCGGCAATACCTTCTGGCTCTAAACGATAGCAACAAGGCCATTGAGTTGACTCCCGAAATGCCGCAGTTTTACGTGGGCAAGGCGCATGTCCTGGAGAAGCTTAAGAATTCTACAGGTGCATGGATGGCCTATAAACAAGCTTGTTTGCGAGGATATCCAGCGGCCTGTCAGGTAACAGAGTCATCCGTGACTCTTCGGACCGATGACCGAATGCCTTTCAAGTTCATATCGACAGAGCAAAAGGGCGGTTTATTTTCCGGTGTGGGAGAGAATGGGCTGCTTTTGCAGAGCTATAAATAAAGTTCTTACATCAGCAAGAGTATCTGGTTAAGAATCTTCCCGTTGGTCACCAGGATATTCTTTGGGAAGAGTCCTTTATTTCCTTGAAAGTCGGTAACCGTAGCGCCCGCTTCGCTGGCAATTAAGGCTCCCGCGGCAACATCATATAGGTTCAACTCCTGCTCCCAAAAAGCATCAACTTGACCATCTGCAACCAGGCATAGATCTAATGCTGCAGATCCAAAACGGCGCTGTCCTGTTGTTACCTCGGCGATTCGGCAGAATCGTTGCAGGTTGTTATCTTTTAAGTAAGAGCGCAAGCAGGCGAATCCAGTCGAGACCATTGCGTCAGCAAGATTGCTTTCGTTGGAGACGGTAATGGGCTGGCCGTTTTTCCATGCTCCCTTGTCTTTTGCGGCGGCATAGTAATCATTCAGTGCGGGTGCATAGACCGCTCCGAATATCAGCTCTTGGTTAATCTCCAGCGCGACGCTGACGCCCCAAAAATACTGGCCTCTGGAAAATGAGTGGGTTCCATCAATGGGATCGACGATCCATCGGCTGGATTGATTTAAGCTTTGTCCGCTTTCCTCCCCCCAGAAACCGAATTGGGGATAATGCTTGGCAAGGGATTCTTGTAAAAAAGCCTCAACCGCCACGTCGGCGTCAGTCACCAGATCGCGGGGACTTTTTTTAGTGACCTCTAAGTTCTTCAGGTCTCTAAAATGAGTCAAGGCAATCGATCCGGCTTCACGGATCACATTTTCAAGAACGGTAAGCGAAATGGGCATGTATGGCAACCTTATGGGCATGAGGGTGAGGGAACGTTTGATAGAGACAGGTGCGTAGTCGGATTTCAATGCAAAGCCTCAGCGGTTTTGCATGCCAAAAAATCAATCCTTTTAGGATATGAGGGACTTAAATCTACTGCACTAATATTTCGCGCGAACCATATCTTTTGTCGATGACTTTTTCAATATATATCTTGAAAGCAAGATATTCCAAGCAGTGATAAAAGTTAGGTATTTTTACAGGAAACGTTTTATGCAAGTCTTCCGAGAAATTTTATATCGGCTGGGAAGGCTTCAAAGTCGGTTATTATTGAAGTTAGAAAGTCTGTTGTCTTTAACCGCAATATCAGGCCATAGTCACGTCCATGTGTCTGGCTCAGCATCACTGCTGGTATGAGGATTGATCGAGGTTTTTTGCTAATCAGGAGATATATTAATTAGCAGGGGAATACGATTTTATATACGAATAAGAAAAATAATGATGACTACAAATAATAGGGAGGTTGCAAATTCCTCCAGTCGTTCAGCGAATGGGGGTTTTCCATTCCCCATAATTATTTCAACTCGATTGGTCACTTGGTCACGCATGTGTATCCGATGTTGTAACATGAGATTTCTCCTAATGATTTTTAGTATAACTACGCATTTGGCCCACTAATACGCCCTGGATTTCTACTTGCTCCGGGGTATAGCGCATCGCTTCCATCATTGAATTAGCGGGGATAAGTAATGTTTCGTGCGGGTACTGCTCGATAAATTTCAAGGTGGCTTCAGCTTTATTGACCAATGCCACCACAATTTCGCCATTACGGGCATGACTGCGTTGTTCGATAATTACCCAGTCACCGTCATAAATGCCTTGTTCAAGCATGGAATCGCCTTTTACTTTAAGAACGTAACAGGGCTTTTGCGTTTTCAGCTGTTCCGGAATCGCCATATAAGTGATGTTTTCGACGGCTTCGATCGGTTTACCGGCGGCAATGAATCCGACAAAAGGCAGAGAACTTTGATCAGTGGAGTGGTCGATCATTGCTTTTGCGTATGCTGTCAGGCGAATGCCGCGTTGCTTACGCTCCGGCGCTTCGACCAGATTTTCGTTAATCAAGGCTTTAATATGGTTATGCAAAGAGCCGCGAGATTTTAAGCCCATGCCCGCACAAAGCTCTTCCAGTGTGGGTGGATGGAGAAAGTTGTCCTGATTCTGCAATAAAAAATCGAAAATTTCCTGCTGCTTTCGGGTAAGTGATTTGGTCATAGTTTGTTCTCAATTTGTTTTTTAAAAATATAACAGCAGAACAAATAAAGAACAAGTAAAAAGTTAAAGATTTTTTAGCTTATCTTATCGAGTGCTGCTTGAGGTATGATCGCCAAACGGGTGAGTAATAAGATCACTCGACTTACTTTTTGAATAGGAGGATGTTATGCAACTAGTTCCTGCATTATTGCCCAGTTTGATTCAGGCAATAGAGCACACAATCGAAACAAATGCCGAGGAAGTGACGGCTCTGGATCAGGCTATCGGCGACGGCGATCATGTGACAAATCTGCAGCGCGGCATTAAAGCGCTGATGGTTCAAAGCGACGAGTTGGCCCAGCTTGATTGGGTGGCGGTCTGGCAGAAGATTGGTATGACCTTGATGACGGCAGTAGGTGGTGCGTCAGGTTCTCTATACGGTACGTTGTTTGTTGCAATGAGCAAAGCGGCTCGCGATCGGCCTTTGAATTTGCAAGCTTTTGCCGAGATATTCACCTGCGGTGTGGATGCGGTAAAACAACGGGGAAAGGCGGATGCTGGTGAAAAAACCATGCTGGATGTACTAATTCCGGTGGCGACAAGTTTACGGCAGGCGGCAACGGATTCTGTTGCGTTATCTGAAGCTCTTGAAAATGTCGCACGCGCAGCTATAGCAGGTATGGAGTCTACCCGGGACATGTTGGCTACCAAAGGGCGCGCTTCTTTTCTGGAGGAGCGCAGCCGTGGGCATATTGATGCCGGTGCTAAAACCAGTCAGTTAATGATTTGTGCATTGGTCGGTGTGTTGACGGAGAACTTAGCAGCCCCATCGTAAGGCCGCAGTGTGGACGGGAGCGTCCCACAAGCGGAGTAGCTCTTCATCAAGCAGGCTCAGGGTAATCGAGCATCCTGCCATATCGAGTGAGGTGGTGTAGTTGCCGACCAGTGAGCGGCAGATGTTAATGCCACGCTTTTCCCAAAACCTGGACGCCAGTTCATAAATTAGGTGTAGTTCCATTAAAGGTGTCGCTCCGAAGCCGTTTATATGCAATAAAGCCGATTGGCCTTTTTGCGGCTTCAGATCGTCATCAATAATACCGGTCAGGTAGTCGACAATTTCGGTGGCGCTGCTCATGGCTATGCGTTCGCGTCCACGTTCGCCATGAATGCCAACACCCATTTCGATTTCATTTTCGCCAATGTCGAAAGTGGGCTTGCCCAAGGCGGGTACTATGCAACTGGTCAAGGCCACGCCCATGGATGCAGTGACAAGGTTTATCTTGTCGCCCAAAGCTTTGCAAGTCGCTAAATCTGCGCCCGATTCTGCCGCAGCGCCGATAATTTTTTCTATAATCAGAGTGCCGGCAACGCCGCGTCTTCCGGTGCTGTGAGTTTTGGGAAAAGAAACATCGTCGCTCACTAATAGGGTTTCGTGCGGACAATCGAGCATTTCAGCGGCAATTTCGAAATTCATCACATCGCCTGCATAGTTTTTGACAATGAATAACACGCCTCCGCCGTTATCTACGGCTTGTGCGGCAGCCAACATTTGATCGGGAGTGGGGGAAGTGAATACTTGGCCCGGACAGGCAGCATCCAGCATGCCTGTGCCGACAAAGCCCGTATGCAAGGGCTCGTGTCCTGAGCCGCCGCCTGAAATTAATGCAACTTTGCCGGGTGTGGTAGGCTTTATGCGCTTGACGAAATGAGGTTGGACATTGAGCTGAACTATATCGGCATGGGCTTTGGCAAAACCACTTAGACTTTCGTTAAGAAGATTATCAATGCTATTGATGAATTTTTTCATTACAGCGGCTCCGGTAGGTTAGTCTTTTAATGATAGCGCGGGCAGTAAGTTTGATCTATTGGCTTTAGTGTGTAGCGGCTAGTTTTTCAATGCTTCCGTCACGGCACGGATATCCGGCATAACCCAGGTTGGTCGATAGTCGGTCGTTTTGAAATCGTCTTCTGTGGATACACCCGATAACACCATAAGGCTGCGTATGCCGGTGCGAACTGCGCCAAGAATATCAGTCTCCAGTCGATCGCCGATAGCCACAGTATGAGCCGGGTCAACGCCTAGCAGCGCTAGGGCTTGCTGGTATATGATCGGTTCCGGCTTGCCGATGATGGTTGGCGTTACGCCGGTAGCTGCGTGTAATGCCGCCAGAATTGCACCGTTGCCGTGAGTGAGTCCGCGTTCTGTCGGTAATGTGGTGTCGGCGTTAGTACCAATGAATTGGGCGCCTGCGCGAATATTGAGTGTAGCGGTTGCCAGTTTGTCCCATGATAAGGTGATATCTTTACCGCAGACAACAATGTTAGCGCCCATATTGGGGTTGTCTTTGTCATCATTTAATTCATACAGTTCGGTCAAGGTAAATCCGTGATCAAGCAGCGGTTGTCTAGCGCCATCTTCGCCGATGACGAATACTCGGCATTCTGCAGGATTGTTATGCTTGCTCAGGTACAATGCAGTTGCCATGCTGGAGGTCAAGATTTCATCGCGAGTTACCTGTACGCCCATTTGGGCCAGTTTGCTGACATACTGCTCCTGAGTCAGGCTGGCATTGTTGGTTGCCAGAATAAAGCGAATTTGTTGCTCGCGCAAGGTTTGAAAAAAGTCGGTCAAACCGGGCATTGGTTGATCGCCGTGCCATAAAACGCCATCCATGTCGATGATGAGTGCGCGTATATTAATAAAGGGTTCCATCGGGTTGTTTCTCTCTTAATCAGGTTTGTTATTATAATTTACATCGAATTACAAGATGCCAATTCCATTGGTCTCAGTTGAACATAGTTGTCGGATTTGGGGGCAAGCAACAATGATGCGAACTGAACCATTATTGTTGCGTTTTTATTGATTCTGCATTGTTTTTTCTAAATGGTTTAAAGTTATTGATATAAAAACCTTGGTGATTAGGTTATTTAATTAACGGGTTGTAGTAAGGATCGATAATTGGATTTCATTTGAAGCTTGACACAAAAAGCTTTATTTTGTCCAGATTGTGTCATAACGATTTATGGTTCTATTCGGCAGCATGTGGATGGCTGTATTCAAATGAAATGTTAGAGGCACAATGACTTGTGACGAAGTTGTAGCAATAGAGAATTAGCCAGAATGGAAGACCATTTAAGACGATGGCAAGTCATTATGGGAGGAGCATGGCGCCCAGCTTGGCAGAAGTTATGCGTCGTGCAGGAAGGGCTAGCGCGGGGTGGGGCGTCGAAAGTGTTAATTATGCAATTTTTCGCTGCTAAAATCATTTTATCAGCTAAAAGCCCGTCGCGCGGATAGTCTATTGCAAAAGGAATTAAGGTAGAGTTACTGCATGGACACACTATCTTGATGCTGCGGCGATTGGTTGAATAAAAGGTCGATCACGTTGCTTTGATAGTGATTTTATCCAACGAAAGAGACGGTGAGGATAACGGTATAAAGGAGGTCGGATTGTTGAGATGAATAAAATTAAGTCTATGACATTTTCCTTATATAATTCTTGCATTCAGCTGTTATCGAGGTATCAACGCAGAACATTAAGCATTGGGCATTGACATCTGTCCCCTTTCTACTTTAAAGTTACATTCGCATAAAGAGTAAGTAACTAAAATTATAACTAATACTATAAACCCATCGGAGCACGCATCATGGCAAAACCATTAATACAAATGGCATTAGATTCATTGGATTTCGACCAAACAGTAGGCCTTGCTACCTTAGTAGCTCCTTATGTTGATATATTTGAAATCGGAACCCCATGCATCAAATATAATGGACTTAACTTGGTTAAAGAATTAAGAGCAAGATTTCCAGAGAAACTGCTTTTAGTTGATCTTAAAACAATGGACGCAGGTGAGTACGAAGCAACACCTTTCTATGCGGCAGGTGCTGATATTGTTACAGTTCTTGGCGTATCCGGTTTAGCAACTTGTGCAGGCGTTATCAAAGCAGCGAATGCACACGGTGCAGAAGCGCAAATCGACCTGATTAACGTTGAAGATAAAGTGGCTTGTGCGCGTGCAACCGTTGAAGCTGGCGCGCAAATTGTCGGTATTCATACAGGTCTGGATGCACAAGCAGCGGGTCACACTCCTTTTGCTGATTTGAATGATATCGCAAGATTGGGCTTGAACGTCAGAATTTCTGTTGCCGGTGGTATTAAGCCGTCAACTGTACAAGATGTGGTTCGTGCAGGTGCAAACATCATTGTGGTTGGTGCAGCAATCTATGGCGCGGCTTCACCTGCTGATGCAGCACGTGAAATTCGCGAATTGGTTGATGCGGTATAATTATGCATCAGCAACTTATCATAGAAAAGATTTCAGGTGTTCTTGAAGCTACAGATGATACGTATGATGTAAAGTTAACCCAATTGCTTGATAACGCCAAGCGTATATTTATAGCTGGCGCAGGGCGTTCTAAGCTTGTTGGCAATTTTTTTGCTATGAGACTGGTTCACGGCGGTTACGATGTGAGTGTCGTAGGCGAAATTGTGACGCCGAGCATTAAAAACGGTGACTTATTAATCATTATTTCCGGATCAGGAGAGACTGAGCAATTAATAGCATTCACTAAAAATGCAAAAAAAATAGGTGCTAACATTGTCTTGATCTCTGCGAAAAGCAGTTCAACCATTGGTGATCTAGCAGATGCAGTATTCCAAATCGGTAATCCTGAGCAGTATGGTAAGGTTCTAGGAATGCCCATGGGAACAGTGTTTGAACTATCTACCTTGCTATTTTTGGAAGCAACTATTTCTCATATCATCCATGAAAAAGGAATTCCCGAAGAAGTGATGAGAGAAAGGCACGCTAATCTAGAATAACGATACGGGAACGAGTGGCTATGACCACTCGTTCAATCCTTGTAGGATAAAACCGCCAAAAGAACATTTGTGACAGGGCCGTTCAGGCTGAAAAGTCACCATTTAGTAATCTATTAATTAGTAAGGAGAAAAATATGACTTCGCGTCGAGAATTAGCGAACGCCATACGGGCTTTGAGCATGGATGCCGTGCAGAAGGCAAACTCTGGACATCCAGGCGCACCTATGGGTATGGCGGATATCGCCGAGGTTTTGTGGAATGATCACTTGCGCCACAATCCATCCAATCCAAAATGGTCAGATCGTGACCGTTTTGTTCTTTCCAATGGTCACGGATCAATGCTGATTTATTCACTATTGCATTTGAGTGGCTACGACTTGCCCCTGAGTGAATTAGCCTCTTTCCGTCAACTACATTCAAAATGCGCGGGGCATCCTGAATATGGTTATGCACCAGGTGTTGAAACAACGACTGGGCCGTTAGGACAAGGTATTGCCAATGGTGTGGGTTTCGCGATGGCTGAAAAGCTGCTTGCAGACCAATTCAACCGTCCAGGTCATAAAATCGTTGATCACCATACTTATGTATTCATGGGTGATGGTTGTTTAATGGAAGGTATTTCTCATGAAGCCTGTGCATTAGCGGGTACTTGGGGTTTAGGCAACTTAATCGCTTTCTGGGATGATAATGGTATTTCCATTGATGGTCATATTGAAGGCTGGTATACGGATGATACCGCAAAACGTTTTGAAGCTTACGGTTGGCATGTTCTATCAGTAGACGGACATAATCCTGAAGAGATTAATAAAGCAATTGTTATGGCTAAAGCGATGACTGATATGCCTTCATTGATTTGCTGCAAAACAACTATTGGTTTTGGATCTCCAAACAAAGCAGGTACTCATGAATGTCATGGCGCGGCTTTAGGTCAACCTGAAATTAATTTAACTAAAGCAGCTTTAGGTTGGGATCATGATGCATTTATCATTCCGGACGAAGTTTATGCGGGTTGGGATGCTAAAGCAAAAGGCGCGAGAGCTGAAGCAGTATGGGATACTAAATTCTCAGCCTACGAAGCAGCGCATCCAGAATTGGCAGCAGAATTCAAGCGTCGTATGGCTGGTGAATTACCGGCTGATTGGCAAGCAGCGGCTGATGCATTGATCGCTGAAACCAACGCAAAAGCAGAAAATCTTGCTACACGTCAGTCTTCACAAAAAGTCATTGGCGGGTTAGCTCTTACATTGCCTGAATTTTTAGGTGGTTCTGCGGACTTAACAGGCTCTAACTTAACCAGTTGCAGCAGCTTTAAACACGTCAGCGGTAAAGAGCCGGGTAATTACATCTCCTACGGTGTGCGTGAGTTTGGTATGTACACTATCATGAACGGAATGGCGTTACATGGTGGCTTATTGCCTTTCGGCGGAACATTCCATATGTTCTCTGATTATGCGAAAAGCGCTTTGCGTATGTCAGCGTTAATGAAAATTCGCACTGTTGCTGTTTTAACTCATGACTCTATTGGTCAAGGGGAAGACGGTCCAACGCATCAGCCGATCGAGAATACTTCTGCTATGCGTTACATTCCAAATATGGATGTTTGGCGTCCAGCCGATACAACAGAAACAGCAGTTTCTTGGGTAATGGCAATTGAACGTAAGACAGGACCTACAAGCTTAGTGTTAAGCCGTCAAGGTTTGCCTTTTATTACGCGTACTGATGAACAAATCGCAGCTATTCGTAAAGGAGCGTACGTTATTTCTGAAGGAACAGGCAATGTCCAAGTTATCCTTATTGCGACCGGTTCAGAAGTTGATTTAGCAATAAAATCACAAGCAGCCTTAGCAGAAAAAGGTATCCAAGCGCGTGTTGTTTCAATGCCATCAACAAATGTATTTGATCGTCAAGAACAAGCTTACAAGGACAGCGTATTAACTCCAGGTGTAAAACGCGTTGCGATTGAGGCAGGTATTACAGATTTTTGGCGTAAATATGTTGGCTTAGAAGGCGCAGTTGTTGGTATTGATACTTTCGGTGAATCTGCACCGGGCGGCGTATTGATGAAACACTTCGGCTTTACTGTTGAAAACGTTGTCAAAAACGTAGAAGCGGTACTTTAATTTTAAAGGTCATATTTGCGTTAGTGAAGCGATTGGGCATATTGATTGAATATGCTCTCATTGATAGTTAACGTTATCAGGTCGAAAGGCGCAGCGCAGATATGGCTACTCTAAAAACAACGCATAGAGGGGGATTCAAACGTGAAAATAAATAATTTGACGAATGGTTTAGTTGCTGCGCTATTATTAGCCAGTCCCATAGTAGGGGCGGAAACAGAATATCCGGCATCAGATTTCAAACCAAAAGTAATTTATCAAGATGCTGAATATAGCAGTCAAGGCAAATCTACAGCAGTGGCAGTACCTAGCAAGCAGGAAAAGCTTGTGGAGGTTGATTCAAAGTATCCAGCAGCAGATTTTGAACCGAAAGTGTTATACAAGGATGCTGACTATAAACCAAGCAAGTTTACAGGGACATCACCAGTCTCCGAACGAGCTACAACGGATGGTGCAACAGTAAGTGCACCTGCAAAAGTCGAAGAAGAATCAATGATAAGTTACTTGTTGGGGTTAGTTGCTTTTGCTGTGGCTGGATATGTCTTTTTAGGTAAGCGCCAGTCGAAAGCTAAAGTTAGCCAATCTCCAGTTTATTCAGGACATGTTAGTGGGCTTTCTGGAGTTGCTAGATATCTAAGAAAGCATAATATGACTGCTGCAACGGGTGTTGCAAGATATTTGGAAAGCCGGGTTGTGTCTGAAAAAGAAAAAGCGACGGCGAGTGGAGTTGAAAAGTACCTTGAAAAACAGGCTAGATCTGCAAAAGAAACAGCAGCTCAGGCAGGAACTGGAGTTGAAAAGTATATGCGCAACCGGGGGTGATAAGTGGATCAAAATTACTTGATCGATTTAGTGTCTGGGTTTTTTGGCTCCAAAAGAGTAGTTGAAGCAGGAGCCATTGCCACTCCTCGCGTCTATATTAGTGGTCCTGATGGACTTACTGGTGTTGCTAGGTATTTGAAAAGCCAAGAAGTTGAGCCGGTTTTAAGCGGAGTTGAGCGGTATCTGAAAAATCTTGAAAAACTATCGGCAAGCAATGAAATTGCTGATTTTTTGGAAAGTCAGGAAGAGGTATCTGTAGCTGATGAAGTTGCTGAGCGATTAGAAAAATACGAAGAAGCAGAGCACGAAAAAATAGTATTAGTGAGCAGTGTTGCTAAATACTTGGAGAAACTCGATCAGTTTCCTGTAAGTAGTGTCGCCAAATATATGGCGAGACAAGCTATATTAGCAAAAAAAGCGCCGAAAATAAGTAGTGTGGCTAAGTATGTCGCGAAGCAGGTTGGCATTACAAAAAAAGTGCCCGTAGCCAGTAGCGTTGCTAAGTATGTCGAAAAACAAGCGAAGTTACCCGTTATAAGCAGTGTTTCTAAGTATTTAATAAAACAGTCTATATCTGCAAAGAATAGTGCGGCAACAACTGGAGTTGCTAAATATCTTGAAGATGAATCTATTGCCGAGAGAAAAGCCGCCGCCGCCGCCATAGTTGCCAGATATCTGGAAGAACAACGTATGTTCGCAAAAGAGCAAGAAAAAGAAAAAGAAAAAGAAGAGCAGTTGGCAATAGAAAAGGAGATGGCAAGGGCAAAGGAAAAGGCCGAGGCAGCTGCAGCAGTAACTGGAGTGGCTCGATATTTGGAAGAGCAAGCAATTTTGGCAAAAGAAAAGCCGCCGGTAAGCGGTGTTGCCAAGTATATGGCAAAACAAATTTTATTTAGAAAAGAAGCTCCTGTTTTAAGTGGAGTTACAAAGTATATAGCGAACCAAACAATAAATGTAAAAGAGGCTCCTATTGTGAGTGGGGTCGCTAAATACTTGGAAAGAGGGGCGAAGGAAGCAAGAAAAACACCCAGAATAAGCGGAGTTGCCAAGTATATGGAAAAGCAATCTGCCTTGCCAAAGGTAAGTGGCGTTTCTAAGTATGTGACAAGACAGATTATTTCTGCCAGAGAAAATCCAGAAAAAATATGATTGAATAGTGTTGATACAGGTAAAGGCCTTGGGTTAGAGTGAGACGGGGGAGCTGTCTTTCCACGAGATAGTGATCATCGTTGTAATTAAGAGGCGACGCAAATCGTTAGTATAACCAGTTAAGGTTATGTGTGATCAGATCAAATAGCATTATTTAATTAGCATCCATGGTATTAAATGAATTTTATTTCTGATTCCTTCGAGCAGCCCCCATTAAAAATAATGGCTCGCCTCAACCTTAGATTGGTAGAGGCTGTATTTAGGTTGCTTTTTGATGGTTAACCACCATTGTTCACGGTATAATTCCAATCCTTTCCCCTCGTTATTATATTGGATGTCATTCGTCTATATTCTGAGTGTATTTAGAAATGACGAATGTATATCTTGTTATTTTTAAATTTTAAAATAAAAGGAGCCTCTAATGGCCAAGACTTTACTTGAACAACTGAGAGAAATGACCGTGGTTGTAGCCGATACTGGTGATATTCAGGCTATTGAAACTTTCAAGCCCCGTGATGCGACGACTAATCCTTCGTTGATTACTGCTGCTGCTCAAATGCCACAATATCAAGGAATCGTCGATGATACTTTGAAGGGTGCCCGAGATACTTTAGGTAAAGATGCATCAGCAGCTCAAGTAGCTACTCTCGCTTTTGAACGATTGGCTGTTTCTTTCGGACAGAAGATACTTGAAGTTATTCCTGGGCGGGTTTCTACTGAAGTAGATGCTCGTCTTTCATACGACACTGATGCTAGTGTTCGTGTTGGTCGCGAATTAATTGCTATGTATGAAGCGTTAGGCGTTTCGCGTGAACGCATTCTGATCAAAATTGCTGCAACTTGGGAAGGTATACAGGCGGCAGCTATTCTTGAAAAAGAAGGTATTCATTGTAATTTGACTTTATTGTTTGGTCTGCATCAGGCAATCGCCTGTGCTGAGAACGGAATTACTTTGATTTCACCTTTCGTTGGACGGATTTTGGATTGGTACAAAAAGGATACCGGTCGTGATTCCTATGCGCCAGCAGAGGATCCAGGAGTGTTGTCGGTTACCGAAATCTATAATTACTACAAAAAATTTGGTTATAAAACCGAAGTTATGGGGGCTAGTTTCCGTAATGTTGGCGAGATCGTTGAATTGGCCGGGTGTGATTTGTTGACTATTGCACCGTCTCTGTTAGCTGAACTTCAGTCTACTGAGGGTGAGTTGGAACGTAAACTCGATCCTAAAAATGCTGCCAGCTCGTCAATTGAAAAGTTAACTATTGATAAGGCGACCTTTGATAGTATGCATGCCGAGAACCGTATGGCTTCTGAAAAGCTCGCGGAAGGTATCGATGGCTTTACCAAAGCGTTAGAGTCGTTAGAAGAATTCCTCGCGGCCCGATTGGCGAGTTTAGAAGGATAAGGGCATTTAAAGCCATCCGGCGGACTTATAGCCGCTGGGTGGTGAGCTTTCATCGATAGCCTTAACATTGCGACAGTGTCTTTGCCGTGCTACAGATGTTAGGATTTGTAACAATAAATTATGAATTGGCGCATTGGTGACATTGGACGAACGCAAATCCAAGCTACGCCTCGCTTTCCCGG
>NZ_DAIUEH010000054.1:0-38515 GCF_036845245.1 Methylobacter sp. | reverse complement strand
TTTGAAAGAACTGCGCATTATACAGCTCTCCGCTCTGCCGTCAAGAGGTGATTTTATCTCTGCCCCCTGTTGTTACGCATTCAACCAATCCAAATATCTTTCAACACCTTGTTTAACAGTTAAAAAGTCCCTTGTATAGCCAGCCTCTCTAAGCCCACCAATATCCGCTTGCGTATAACTCTGATAAGCCCCCTTTAAATGCTCAGGAAACGGGATGTACTCAATAGTCCCATCTTTATGCCAGTCAATCACCGCTTGAGCAACATCATTAAAAGTTTCCGCCCGTCCTGTCCCTACGTTATAAATGCCGCGTTGCTCAGGATGATCTAAAAACCATAAATTCACATCGACAACATCATCAACATGAACAAAGTCCCGCTTTTGCTCACCATTAGCCATACCATCGCATCCCTCAAACAGCTTTGCTGTTTTTCGTTCGATAACCTGCCGGTTAAAATGAAACGCGGTGCTGCTCATAGAGCCTTTATGCTGCTCTCTTGGTCCGTAAACATTAAAATAGCGAAAACCGACAATCGGACTTCTAGTTCTAGCCAGCAAAGGACGAACATATTGATCGAATTGAAATTTTGAATACGCATACATGTTTATAGGATGCTCGCAACTACGATCAACCCGAAACCCATGCTTGCCATCCCCATAAACTGAAGCTGAAGACGCGTACATAAACGCGACATTTCTTGCAATACACCAATGCAGCAAACGCTTGGAATAATCGTAATTATTCATCATCACATACTGACCATCCCACTCCGTCGTCGCAGAACAGGCTCCCTGATGAAAAACGGCCCGCACTCCATCAAAAAAATGAGCGACCCCGATTTTCTCTAAAAACTCCGCTTTGTCCATATAATCTGCGATATCAAGATCGGCTATATTGTGCATTTTTCGCCCATTAGCCAGATGATCGACCAGCAATATATTGCGCTCACCTCGCTGGTTTAATGCCCGAATAAGATTACTGCCGATAAAACCCGCCCCGCCTGTAACAACAATCATTCCTGCCCCCTCGCTTTTTTAATCATTGCAGTTGTAGATTGCCCGTCAACAAACTGCAAAATTTTTACCTCACCGCCCGCCTTAATGACGCAATCGCCGCCGGCGACTTGATCCGGACAGTAATCACCACCTTTCACGATAACATCCGGAAGCAATCTGCAATACAGCCTTTCAGGCGTTTCCTCTTCGAATGAAACGACCCAGTCCACACAGGCTAATGCCGCCAAAACTGTCATGCGTTCCTGCAAACCATTAATAGGCCGGGTTTCTCCTTTAAGCTGCCTGACCGATGCATCGGAATTTACCGCTACGACCAAGCGATCACCCAACGCCTTTGCTTGCTGCAAATAAATCACATGCCCGGCGTGCAATAAATCGAAACAACCATTGGTCATGATAATGCGTTCATCATGGGCTTTGGCGCCGACCAATATTCGCGCCAGTTCATCTTCAGAGACGATACCGTATTGAGAATCCCGGTCGCCGTGCATGGCTCGCGTTAGCTCCTGCATTGATACGGTTGATGTGCCCAGCTTTCCGACCACAATACCTCCCGCCAGATTAGCCAGATACATCGCATCATGAAACGCCATATCCACCGACACACCCAGCGCCATCACCGCAATGACCGTATCTCCGGCACCGGTCACATCAAAGACATCCTTGGCCTGAGCCGGTAATGAATGAACTTGGGCATCTTGTATCAACGTCATGCCCGCCTCGCCGCGAGTCAGTAGCAGTGTCGGAATCTGACAGCGCTTTAACAATTCTCGCCCTCTTTTAATCAGGTTGCTTTCACCTTCAGCAATACCGACCACCGCCTGTAGTTCAGACAGATTTGGCGTTATCAGATCTGCTTGCGCATAACGCTGATAATCCACGCCTTTCGGATCCACCAAAACCTTAACACCGGTTTGCTTGGCTTCAAGAATATGCGTTGAAACATCCGTCAATGTTCCTTTGCCATAATCCGAGAAAACAACGGTATTATTTTCAGGAAGATGCTCAACCAACCTTGCCAACAAAGCATCCGAATCAAACTTCAAGGACGTTTCTTCAAAATCGATACGGATAAGCTGCTGATGCTGCGCCATCACCCGTAGCTTGCATATACTGCGAATGTCCTTCTCGACGACGAAATCGCAGACCACACCTTCCGCTTCCAGCAATCGCCTTATTACATCACCTTCTGCATCATCACCGACAACGCCCAGCAAGGTTACCTTGCCTCCTAGCTTGGCAATATTGAGGGCAACATTACCCGCGCCACCGACGCGATCTTCAATAGTTTTAACTCTCACTACCGGCACAGGCGCTTCCGGTGAAATACGCGCTGCCTGCCCAGACCAGTAGCGATCCAGCATCACGTCGCCAATGACTATAATACGAGCCTTTGCAAACTCAGGTGCAGCTGCCAACATTAATTAGCCTCCTCAATCGCGCCACACCACCAGTGTCCTATCAATATATGAGCCTCTTGAATTCTTGCCGTCACATTCGAAGGCACAACCACCGAATGTGTAACTTGCCTGCTCAATTCACCGCCCTCACACCCGGTTAACCCGATAACAGCCATGCCTTTCAACCTTGCAGCTTCCACCGCTTTTAATATATTTTTGCTACACCCCGAAGTAGAAATAGCAATCAAACAATCTTTTTCATTGGCAATCGCCTCAACCTGCCGGGAATAAACTGTTTCAAAGCCAAAATCATTGGAATGCGCCGTTAAAATCGAACTGTCTGTGGTTAATGCAATGGCCGCCAGCGCCTTGCGATTTCTTTGGTATTGCACCACCAGCTCCGCGGCAATATGCTGGCAATCGGCCGCACTGCCGCCATTGCCGCACAATAATATCTTTCCGCCCTGTTTTAATGTTTCAATCAGCAACTTTCCGGCCGCTTCAATAGCATCGGAACACTCCGCCAACCGGGCTATCATTGCTTGATGCGCCTCAAGCTCGGCAATAAATGTCTTCAAAATAATGCCCCTTAAACAATGTCTGCGTTTGATAGTTCATCTGAGTTTCCATGCTGCCGCAAAGGAATCGGACTTTCAACTTCTTCAGGATGTTCTTTAAATTGCATCGAATGTAATCGCGCATAAGCTCCATTTTTTGCAATCAGCTCCCGATGAGAGCCTCTTTCTACAATGCGCCCATGATCCATAACCAAAATAATATCCGCGTTTTCAATAGTCGACAGCCGATGAGCAATAACCAAGGTCGTCCGATTGCTCATCACTTTTTGCAGCGCCGCCTGAATATAACGCTCCGATTCGGTATCGAGCGCCGATGTTGCTTCATCCAATATCAAGATCGGAGCATCTTTCAGTAATGCCCTGGCCAAAGCCAACCTTTGCCGTTGCCCTCCGGACAGCTTGACGCCATTCTCGCCTATTTCGGTATCCAAGCCCTGATCCAGCTTGGCGATAAATTCCATCGCATAAGCATCTGTCGCAGCCTTAGTTATTTCACTTTTGCTCGCTGTCGCAAGCGCTCCATAAGCTATATTGTTGGCTATCGTATCGTTGAATAATGTGACCTGCTGGTTGACCAGTGCCAGCTGCTTTCTCAAATTTGCCAGCTGATAAGTATTGATTTCCACACCGTCGAGCAATATTTCTCCGGTATCATGCGGATAAAATCGCGACACCAGATTGGCCAACGTGCTTTTACCGCCGCCGGAAGCCCCGACCAACGCAATAGTTTGTCCCGGCTCGGCCTTGAAATTAATGTCGATAAGCGCCGGCTCGTTTGCACCGACATATTGAAACGACAGATTCTTAAATTCCAGCGCTCCTTTACATCTTTCGGCTTGATACGTACCTTCATCCAGCTCGCCCGGCTCATCCAAAATTTCAAACAAGGATTCGGCGGCCGCGATGCCTTTTTGAATATCGCCATTTGCATCGCTCAATTGCCTGATCGGCTTTGGCAATAAAAATGCCGCCGTCAGATAACCGACAAATTCGCCGACGCTTGATTGCTTCATGAAAAACAACGCCATATACATCAGGAAAGACAAAGCTATCGCGATGATAAACTGCATGATCGGGTTATGTATCGCCATCGTCGTTGACAACTTTAACGATTGACTCCGGTTATATAAACTACTTTCCCAAAAGCGCCTACGTTCGTATTCTTCGCCGCCGTAACTGCGCACCACTCTATGCCCGCCGACCAATTCCGAGGTGATATGAGTCATGTCGCCAATCGATTCTTGTATTTTCTTGCTGATCCTTCGCAGGCGCTTGCTGACATAACCTACCAATATCGCAAGAACCGGCGCTATAGCGATAAAAACCAGCGATAACATCCAGTTCGAATAAAACAAATAGATCAACAAACCTATCGCGGTAAAGCCTTCGCGCACAATGGTACGCACCGCATCGGTAGTAGCCTGGGTAACTTGGCCCACATTATTGGTTATTCTTGAAATCATGTAACCGCTGTTATGCGCGTCAAAGTAGCTTGTCGGCAATCGCGTATATTGATCAAAAATTTCACAGCGCAAGGCATGTACAACATTGGTCGATACTTTGGCCAGAAAATAGTTACCTAAATAAGCGCCAATCCCATGTATTACAATTAAACCGCTAAACAATAGCGGCAAATAATTCATGCCCTCCCGCGTCTCGGTTTGCAATACATCGATGATATGCTTGATCAATGCCGCGAATAAAGTCTGGGTACCTGAATACATCAGGAAACCAACAATACTAATCGCAAAAAGACCTAAATGCGGCTTCACATAGGTCAATAATCGCTTATATATTTTGGAACTTTCTTTCGATTTTTTCATGTTTTTGAATGCTTCATTAAACTCGAAGCGGCGCATTGCATGCGTCGCTACAATACTGGGATACACCTTTTGTTGCGACAATAAAATCCTGCTGCTTCAAGCGATCCAACAATCGTTGATAATTAAGGTCTTGTTTGCTTTTATCATTATGAGGATGCCATAGATGCAGCACAGGCACCGCAAACCGTCCTTCCTTGCGTTTGACTCCGGCATGTATCAAGCGAATAACCAGATCGGAATCCTCAAAGCCCCAACCTTCAAAAAGCTCATCAAATCCATTGGTCCGCAAAAAATCGTTTTTCCAAAGTGCCAGATTACAGGTCATGGCTTTTTGCCATTTATCAGGTTGCGATTTTCTTAAAGATCCTAAGGGCAATCGAATAAAAGCTGAAACTCTGTTAATTTTTTTCTGTACCCAAAGAGAAAAGAAATAACTTGGCGGTTTTTGATGCAATGAAATATGTTTTTCAATGACTTCGCGAGTAAACGACTCACTCAACAATACTCGGTTTCCCGGTACGAAATATCCGAACTCGGCCAATTGTCGATGCCGCGCGATAAAATCAGGCCGCAATACGCAGTCGCCATCGATAAACAACAAATATTCACCCTGACTGCTGGCAACCGCCTTATTCCTGATCGTACCGGCCCTGAATCCTTGATCGTCATGATGCACATAGTGAACGGGTACTAGGCTTTTAGCGCAATAAGCTTGAACTCGTGCCTGATTCGGAGGTGTGGAACCGTCATCAGCGATAATAATTTCAAAAGCCTGGTCGTGCTGGGCAAACAAACTGTCCAGACAAAGTTCCAATGCGGCAGGCCAGTTATAAGTGGTTACAATAACGGATATTAAATTCATTATGGGTGGGGCTGCCGGTTTTGCAATTCCAGCAATTTGAGATATTTGTAATACGCGCCTTCCGCATTGGAAATCGACAGCATCAAGCCTTGCCGTCCATCCAGAATGGCGGCTTTAAGCACATAAGTGCGAACGAATGTCCAAAAACCTTTTAAGATCGCTTTGCTCAACGATGAGCGAACGCCTCGCTGATAAAGCAAAACCGCACCCAAGGTTGAATAGCTATTTACTTTATACAAGACCTCATCCAGGTTTACAAAAGCATCATGCAGCAACGGGGTGGTTAATTGCCCAACTTGTCCCTGGACAATAATACGCTCATGAACGACTGAGTCAGTAAATCGGCCGCAATCGCGGCGAAACAGCCTGAGCACATGATCGGGCCACCAGCCGCCATGGCGCATTTGCCTGCCGCAATAACTGGAAAGACGGGGAATTTCATAGCCTT
Organism: Methylobacter sp.; assembly: GCF_036845245.1. Classification (NCBI taxonomy): domain Bacteria; kingdom Pseudomonadati; phylum Pseudomonadota; class Gammaproteobacteria; order Methylococcales; family Methylococcaceae; genus Methylobacter; species Methylobacter sp. The sequence goes on along the minus strand of NZ_DAIUEH010000054.1, from coordinate 32,387 downwards.
TATAGTGTTCCTGCCGGAGCGCATTTTCGATTTCCAGCCTTAATTCCGGACTTACCACTTCGTCGGCATCTATTGATAAAATCCAGTCGCCACCGGCCTTATTGACCGCGCGCTGTTTCTGAATACCGAAGCCGGGCCAATCCGTTTGATAAACCTTGTCTGTATATTGACGGCAGATCGCTACCGTATCGTCCTCGCTGCCCGAGTCCAGAACGATAATCTCATCAACCCACGAAATCGACTCAAGACAACGGGCTATATGGCCCGCTTCGTTTTTTGTAATGATGACTGCGCTTAACATGGCGTATCAATAAAGTAATAGATTGTTAGCGCCATAATTGATAAATGTATTTTCGTTTAAGCTTCTCCCAATTGAACAACAGGCGCTGCAACCAAACCGGCGGAGCTTTTTCGACAGCGCTCATAAACAGTCCGGCCTTACTGCCTTGCTCCACCACAGGTTCTTCGAGCCATAACATGCTTATCCCCAGCTCCCGGTCGATTTTTTCAAACTGATTATCTATCGGCAATGAAACCTTATTGCTGATAATCCAGTCCAAGCGTTTTTGCGCCGTATCGCAATCAATAATATAGGAATCGGTAAAACGGCCGCGACTACCGACATACAAATGCTGGCCGGGCTTTCTATGACTTTTCGGCGTATAAAAATTGCCGCCGCAACCGATAAAAATAACTTTCGGCCGATCAAAGCAAGGACTTTCTTCCAACGCATAATGCAAGCCTTCGTTAAATCTTGGTGAAAAAATAGCGTCATCTTCCAGAATCAGCGCCTGTTGCTGTTTTTTCTCAATAATGCTTTCCAGCGTCATGATGTGTTTTAAAGCGCATGACATTTGATTAGCCGATAAATTATCACTTATAAAATATTTGTTAATAATTTCAGCTGTCAGCTCGTCGGCGTCACCATCAAGAATAAATTCAGCCGTCATGTCGTACTTTACAAGCTGCGCCTCCATAAAGGCACGACGCTCATGGAATGCTTTTACGTTGATGACGTAAATACCATCCAGTTGTTGAGTTGCTCTTTGCATTCCGGCTTGTTACCTTGAAAGACTTGGGACTGTATCGGGAAACTTTACCAAAAACCGCAAGTAAAGCGAAATCAATTGCGGATAAATGTTATTCGATCGGGCAAAATCGCTCTTTAAGCAATTATTTACCAAGAGCCAACCGGATAGCTTCTTCGACACGCTCAGGGCTTAGCGTATCGAGGCATTGGCTTCGGCTTTGCCGGTGTTTATCACAACCTTCCAAATGGCAGGGGACGCAGTCTCCTTTACCTTGGATCAAGCTGATATTATTAAGCTGTCGGCTGCCTATTTTATCAAACGGATTTATGTCTTTATTATACCCGGCAGGCCAAGGCGCCCATTTTACCGGATTGGTTGGGCCGTAAAGCGCAATCACAGGAATTCCGGTTGCAGCCGCCAAGTGAGTGATGCCGGTATCCGGTCCGATATATAATTTTGCCTGGGCGATGATGTATGCCAACTGCGCCAGTGAAACCTGCCCGGCTAAATTGATCGTATCCTCGGGAAGTTGACGCTGAATATTGGTGACATAGTCGATTTCTTCCTGGGCCGGACCGCCTGAAAGAACCAGTTTTAATCCCAGCTTTTTGAGATAAAGACCAACCTCTATCCAGCCTGCTACAGTCCATTGTTTATATGTCCATTGCGGATGCGGGTGCAGCACCGCATAGCCGGTATTATCAGCCAAGAAAGGAAATCGATTTACTAGCTCTGGAACCTTATCGATTTGCGGTGGAACCAAAGAAAAACACTTCGGAATATTGATCAAGTCCAATAACTTCAGGTGTTGTAAGACCGTATGAGTATTATCGTCGTCAAACTCTGTCCAGCGCTGAACAAAAAAACGCTTCCACCAGCCCGTGGTGTTTTTCGGAGGCACTACGGCAACCCGCATTGGCGCGGCAAGTAATGTATAAAAAAAAGGCCGGTCTCCGGACTGCGTAGCAACGGCAAGATCGTACTGCCTGAATAATTGCCCGAATAATTGCCGATAATCAAGGAACTTGGGACGATTAGGCGTGGTGATAATATGATTAATATCGGGATTGCCTTCAAGCATGGAAGCTGTATTGCGGAATACCAGCACATCAAGTTGAGCGTCAGGATAAGCCTGCCGCAACGAATGCAATAAAGGGGTCGTCAGCAGCACATCGCCCAGGTATCGCATTGCGATTACCAGAATTTTTGTTGGTTTTGATTGTAACGATTGATAGCTTTTCATTGGTTGAATCATGTTCCGGCGGCTACTATGCAGTTTTCAATGAGCTGCTTACGATAGGATCAACAGACCGCTGTAACCCGAGCAATTGTTGGTATGACAGATTATCCGTTATCAATACCCGATACACGCGGCTTTATTCATTATCCGCGCCTTGATATGCGTTTTTTCGCAACTTGCCGGACTTTATCCAGTCACGAACACTTTTCGCTCTTCTTAATATCGGCGCAGCACCGCCCATCGCTACCGCATCGACCAGGCAATACCAGGCGGCAACCCCGCTAGGCGGATTCCCTTGCGGCAGCCCCAGAACCGGGTCTATTGCTGCCCATTGCCAGGTTCCAACGGCAGTGCCGATCAACTCCAGCCATGTGGTAATAAAAAAGGCTGCCAGATAAACCATCGGCGAGCGGCCTTTAAAGAGATAACCCAAAAAAACGCAAAACAGTAATGCGCCGACTGAATCATCTTGCTCGGCATAGCCGCTGATTCCCCAAATCGACCAAGCACCGCATACCAATACCACCAATGCGGCGATCTTTCGGGCATAGCGCTGGAATAGCCCGGAGCGGCCCAATGCAACAGCGGTCAAATAAACCATGCCGTGACCGGGCGGCACATAGGCCGGCACGTTCTCAAACCGGTACGTGTATCCGCCCATGAACGGGGACGCAAAATGCTCTCCGATGGTCGCAAAAACGATGGCTATGCCAACCTGCACTCTTATTTCCCGGTTTTCTCCAAGCAACAAACAGGTCAAGAATATCCAAGCGCAAACCCCAAGCGCATTTTGTCTTTCCAGACTCGCATGGGCATCGCTGACCAAGCAGACCGCCACGCAAAAAAAAGTAAACGCCGCTATAAAATAGTCCCGTTTTCTATGGGCGTAAGCAACGTTAACTTGTGGAAAATGGCGCAGCACAACAATTACCTCGGATTCAATCAATAAAATATAAATAGATTAATCACCACGAAGACACGAAGTTTTTATCTTGGTTTCTCACAACTACTTTGTGTCCATTAAATACAATCGGGTGCGGAGCGTTTATGAAAAATTTTATTTAGTCATAACTATCAGTGCTGTCAGCGCTCTATTTTGCTTGCTGAGTAGTTATAGTTTTTTTCGTATCTTGTAGCGATATATTTAAGCTTATGCGAGAGGGCCTTCACGCAAACATCCAGGCTATCACCGCATATCGACCTAATTTACCGAGTAATATGATTAGACAAGCTTGAAGGAATGGGAGTCTTAACCATCCACCCGCAAAACACAAGACATCCCCAATTACCGGCAGCCAAGTAAAGAACAGAGTCCAGATCCCTTTTTTTCTTACTATATTCAGCGCTTTTTGTTTTTTTTCCGATAAAAGCGTGGCAACCGGAAATTTTTTAGCCGCCAGTACACCTAAACCCCATGTCGTCATCGCACCCAATGTGTTGGCTACTGTTGCAACGATGACTAAAAGCTCAACCTGGTAATGTCCCGAGTTAACCATATAAGCCAAAACAGCTTCAGAGCCCCCAGGCGCTATCGTTGACGATATAAATGCGCTGATAAACAGACCGCCTATTTCAAACCCTATATCTTGCACTTTTTCTCTCAAAAAAAACCCCTGCGCTCAAAGAGTGCAGGGGTTTTTGTATTACCTGAATTTAACTTCCAGGCAATGTTTTATTCTTATTAGAAATGACCAGTTTCACCAATTTGGATAACAGCTTTACAACCAGTTCAATTCCTGTTCTCAACATATCAAAAATAGTAGCCACCACTTCCGATGCGCTCATGCCCTTGAACTTTCTCGCCAAAAACGGGGCAAGCAGCAAGCCAATCGCCAGGCCAATCACGGTAACGCCTGAAATAACAGAATCTTCTTTTGGCGGCTGAACTACTGCCGGTGTGGGCTTTTTAACCGCAACAACCGGTACCGCTGCGGCCTCGGCTGCGGTCGAAACTGCTGCCATCACTGTCTGGAAGCTTCCTTTATAGTCATCAGGTACGACGTAAGCTGTCACGCCTGGAATACTGGGCAGGTCACCATCGCCTTTACCGACTTTCAACTGGGCTTTCATGCCTTTTTCCATATGCTGGGCAATATCGCAATGCACCAGATAGGTTTTGTCTCCGGGAGGCAGGATCAATGTTCCGGAAATCTTTGCAGGACCGGATACTTCCAAATGGAACATGCCTTTAGGATATAAATATTTAGGCAAGCCGTGCATCATCCATTGGTGGCGGACATTATCATCATTGATGAAATGAACAGTCAGTTTAGTGCACGGTTTAAAATTAAATTCCTGCGTATCAAACGCAAACATTCTGCCGGGAAATTTCTCAGCATATTTATGACCGGCATGTACGGTAATCTCCTTGGTCTCGGAAATACTGTCGCAGCCACCCGGCAAGGTACTGGCATTCTGGCCCATAACCATACCACCGCCCATGTCCATCAAATGGCCATCACCGTGATCCATGAGCATCCCATCATGATCTTCATACTCCACCGCCAATACTGACGCAGAAAAAAGAAAAACCAGTGCCCCAGCCGATAATAACTTCACCATTACTTATTTCCTCTATTGTTCAATAAAATCAAAGCCTCCGCTCCTACATCCTACTTACGTCCATGTAAGCAATGCCATTGCTGTTTTGAGTCGAACTCGACCCGCAACGACGCAATGGCATCAACACACAACCTATTAAAAAGTCGTGTCTACTTAGCTTTTAAGCTTCGCGATTATTCCATCCACTTTGCTTTTGAAACCAGCATGTGAAAGATAAACTACATATAGACCTGCAAATGCGAAAAATGCATACAATAACAGGTTATTTTTGCTTACCGCTTTACCGCCGCCGGCAGTAAAACCCATGTGTGCATCCAATCTCGCACCTTCTGTGCGCGAGTCCATTTTATCTGCATCAGGAACCAGAGTAATATGGATCAGGTATTTGCCTGCCTCCGGTACGCCATTTGGAAGTTTTAATTCAACTGTACCTTTTTTATGCTTTGCAGCTGGCAAGAAAAATACGCGAGTTCCTTCAGGTTCTTTTGTCACCTCAAACTCAACCGACATATCTCTGTATTTCATGTCCTGATAATCGAATACGAGCAAAGTCATCTCGTTAGCACGAGGAAGATTGGCGCAGAAATCTTCCGCGGGAAACGCGTTAGGTTGATAAGCGGTATAATGCAGCCAATGAGTAGGCTCCAATTCAAATTTACACTGGTCAGTATCGGTACCTGCAGCTCCGCCATGCGCCCATAACGATGCAGAAAATAACAACCCAAGAAGCCCCAGGAAACCTTTTCTTAAAATGTGTGTACTGTTCATAATGCCTTCCAGTTTTGATTAAATTATTATTATTTGAGAATAAATGTAGATGCTATTAATGTCTTTTGAACCGACCAAAAACAAGTATCTCGCTGTACTTTTAACTAATAGCAATAGGTCACTCTAGCACTCGATTTAGCCAAATACAAGGAATTGATAATAGACCAATCTACAAGCGCCATTATATAAGCAAAAGGTAATGCTCTGCTGTACTATTGCTATCCTTCCCTGCTTTTCGTAGACTTAAGCCAACTTTATTCAAACGGAGCTTTACGCATGTCATCTTTGACCACCTCTACAGCCTGGACAGCTTTAAAAACACACCACAACGAAACCAAAAACATCCTCCTCCGTGATAGCTTTAACGCCGACCACAGCCGACATGACAAATTCTCGCTCCGTTTTAATGACATCCTTTTTGATTACTCCAAAAACAGAATAACCGACCAAACATTGCCTTTGCTGATTGATCTTGCCAAACATGCGGGGCTGGATGAAAAAATCAAGGCCATGTTTTCCGGTGCGGAAATAAACAAGACCGAACACCGAGCCGTACTGCATACCGCATTACGCAATAGAAGCAATCAGCCTGTATATGTTGACGGCCAGGATGTAATGCCGCAAATCAATAGCGTTCTAGCCAAAATGCGAACGTTCAGCACTCGTGTTCGCTCAGGTGAATGGAGAGGTTATACCGGTAAAGCCATTACCGACATCGTTAATATCGGTATAGGCGGCTCCGATTTGGGACCGAAAATGGTTTCGACAGCGCTTACGCCTTACGCTTCGGAGACACTAAAAGTTCATTTTGTCTCCAATATCGACCAAGCCGACCTTGTTCAAAACTTAAAACACCTGTCCCCTGAAACAACACTATTTCTTATTGCGTCGAAAACATTTACTACGCAAGAGACCATGACCAATGCAAAATCCGCAAGAAGCTGGTTTCTTGATAGCGCGAAAAACCAGCAGGCTATTGCCAGACATTTTGTCGCCATTTCTACGAACACCAAGAATGTTGCCGAATTCGGCATAGATACCGACAATATGTTTGAATTCAGGCATTGGGTTGGCGGACGTTATTCATTATGGTCGGCCATAGGATTATCTATCGCTTTATATGTAGGCATGGACAATTTTGAAGAGCTTTTACAAGGCGCTTATGAAGTTGACGAACATTTTCGCGCCATGCCTTTTGATAAGAACATTCCTGTAATCATGGGCTTGCTTGGCATTTGGTATAATAATTTCTATAACGCGGAATCTCACGCCCTTTTACCATATGACCAGTCCATGCTTTATTTCGCTGATTATTTTCAGCAAGGCGACATGGAAAGCAATGGCAAAAGCATAGACCTTAACGGTCAAAAAGTAGACTACAGCACCGGCCAGATTATTTGGGGACAACCCGGCACCAATGGACAACACGCTTTTTTTCAGCTGATTCATCAGGGTACCAAACTCATACCCTGCGACTTTTTGGCTGCCGCCAACAGTCATTACAGACGTCCCGATCATCATGATATTTTGATTTCAAACTTCCTTGCCCAACCGGAAGCCTTAATGAAAGGCAAGACAGCCGATGAAGTTAAACAGGAGCTATCGCCTGAAGATCAGACCGATTCCGTACTGGTAGCCTCTAAAATATTCGACGGCAACAAACCGTCCAATTCGTTTTTATTCGATAAACTGACGCCCAAGACTTTAGGCTCATTGATTGCATTTTATGAACATAAAATTTATGTTCAGGGCGTCATCTGGAATATCAACTCATTTGACCAGATGGGCGTGGAATTAGGAAAAACCCTTGCCAAAATTATCCTGCCGGAACTTTTAAATGACAAAATCATCGACAGCCATGATTGTTCAACCAATGCATTGATTAATGCCTACAAACAATTGCGACTGCCAGGGACGGCAGAAGTGTCGTAATCGGTAGGGAACCGATGCGGCCGGCACTCTTGATTCGCCTGTCGACACTGATTATTGGTTTTATTTTTACCATCACACTGACGACTTGCGATAGTGGATTCCTATCGCTTAATAAGCTGGAGCGGATTAAGCGGACAGGAATCTTACACGTATTAACCAGAAACGATCCAACAACTTACTATGAAAGCCCTGAAGGTTTTACCGGACTGGAATATGATCTGGTTATACTTTTCGCCAACCAGCTAGGGGTCAAAGTAAAGTTTGAAACCCCAAACACCTTTGCCGACATCCTGAATCGCATTGCCAACGGCAAGGCCGACATCGCCGCCGCAGGCCTGACCATCACCGAACAGCGTAACGAAAAAATGCGCTTTGCTCCCGCCTACCATGAAATAACCGAACAACTCGTTTACCGGTCGGGCACTCGCCGTCCAAATAATGTCAGCAGCCTGACCCATGGCATTATCGAAGTCGCCAAAAGCACCAGCCATATCGATAGCCTGATTTATCTAAAGCGGGATACGCCCGACTTAGCATGGAATGTCAACGATGAGCTGGATACCGAAGGTCTACTGTATCTGGTTAACGAAGGACTTATCGATTACACCGTCGCCGACTCAAACCAAACTACGCTAATCCGCCGTTTTTATCCCAAACTTAACATCGCGTTCGACATTTCCGAGCCTCGCCGACTGGCCTGGGCCCTAAGTCCATCGAATGACAACAGCTTATATGATGAAGTTGTGCGTTTTTTTGAGCGCATAAAAAAGGATAAGACGCTTGATCAACTACTTGAAAAATATTACGGGCATACCAGCAGCTTGAGTTATATCGGCAACTGTAAATTCCGCCAGCAGCAAAAAAGCAGGCTTCCGCTCTACCAGAAATATTTCAATGCAGCGGCAACACAATACAACATCGACTGGCGCTTACTGGCCGCAATCGGCTATCAGGAATCCCGTTGGCTGCATAAAGCCGCCTCCCCGACCGGTGTCGAGGGCATTATGATGTTAACTAATGATACTGCCGCTGAACTCGGCATCAAAAACCGTACCGACCCTGCGCAAAGCATCGCTGGCGGCGCCCGCTATTTCCAGCAACGGCTTCAGGTAATCCCCGAACAGATTCCGGAACCGGACCGTACCTGGTTTGCATTAGCTTCCTATAATGTCGGCCTGGGCCACCTTGAAGACGCCAGAGCGTTAACCAAAAAGCAAGGCGGCAATCCCGATAAATGGATGGATGTCAAACAGCGCCTGCCTTTGCTGACTCAGGAGAAATGGCATCACCAGACCAAGCACGGCTATGCCCGAGGCCAGGAACCGGTTGAATTTGTGGAGAATATCCGCAGCTACTACGATTTATTGGTCTGGTTGACTGAAGAAAACCAGATCAAGAAAAATGCGATGGAAGTGGATAGCGAAAATCCTGAACATGAAGTGATAACTATTGATCCGGCCATGCTTTAAAAGTCTTTTATTCTTTTATTCTTTTATTCTTTTATTCACCACTAAGGCACAAAGGACCCGAAGTTTTTTAGCTTTTTCTTCGTGTTCTCGGCAATTGCTCCTGCATTGCTCTACCTCCTGCATCCATGCAGTCGTTCGTGTCTTCGTGGTGATAATTTTTTCCTCACCGCCTGGCCTTAAAAAAATCCCTCAACATTTCCGAGCATTCCGTTTCCAGCACGCCGCCATCCCAACTGATCCGATGATTCAAAAAGCTCGCATCGGTCAGGCTCAATGCATTGCACACTGCGCCCCGCTTAGGATCGTATGCGCCGAACACCAGCCGCTTAATTCGTGCATGGCTCATAGCTCCCATGCACATTACGCAAGGCTCCAAAGTAACGTACAAGGTTGCATCGGTCAATCGATAATTCTCCATGAATACGCCTGCACCACGCATTGCAACTACTTCAGCGTGGGCAGTCGGATCATGGCTGGTTATCGGGACATTCCAGCCTTCTGCAATGCATCGGTCATCCTTAACCACGATTGCGCCGACCGGAACTTCACCCTGCTGCTCGGCCCGTTGTGCCAGCCTGATCGCGTAACGCATCCATGCTTCGTCCGTTGTACCGCTTATTCCCATTCAATCGTTGCGGGAGGCTTGCCGCTGATATCGTAAGCAACCCGGGAAATGCCGGGCACTTCATTGATAATGCGGCGGGAAATCAAATCCAGAAACTCATAAGGCAAATGCGCCCAGCGAGCAGTCATAAAATCGATCGTTTCGACAGCGCGGATCGCAATCACATAATCGTAACGGCGACCATCGCCCATTACGCCGACCGACTTGACCGGCAAAAATACCGCAAAAGCTTGGCTGACTTTATTGTAAAGATCATGGCGATACAGTTCTTCAATGAAAATCGCATCGGCCTGGCGCAGTAAATCGGCATATTCCTTTTTTACTTCGCCCAGAATTCTGACGCCCAAACCGGGACCGGGGAACGGATGGCGGTAAACCATATCCGCAGGCAAACCCAACTCTACGCCCAATTTCCTGACTTCGTCCTTGAACAGTTCGCGCAACGGCTCAACCAGTTTTAACAGCATATTTTCCGGCAAACCGCCGACATTGTGATGCGATTTGATCAAATGCGCTTTGCCGCTTTTGGAACCGGCCGATTCGATCACATCCGGATAAATTGTACCTTGCGCCAGCCATTTTGCATCGGTTATTTTCGCGGCCTCCTCATCGAAGATTTCAATAAACAGACCGCCGATGATCTTGCGCTTTTGTTCCGGATCATTAATGCCGCTCAAGGCGTCCAGATATCGCTGTTCGGCATTTACCCGAATAACTTTAACGCCCATATGCTCGGCAAACGTCGCCATCACCTGATCGCCTTCGTGCAGACGCAGCAAACCGGTATCGACAAAAACGCAGGTCAGCTGGTCTTTAATCGCTTTATGCAGCAAGGCCGCAACAACCGACGAATCGACGCCGCCTGACAAACCCAATACCACATGATCGGTACCGACCGTTTTACGCACAACCTCGATGCTGTCTTCGATAATATTGCTCGAAGTCCACAACGCTTCGCAGCCGCAAATTTCCAGCACAAAGCGCGACAATATCCGGCCGCCTTGTTTGGTATGGGTCACTTCGGGGTGAAACTGCAAACCGTAAAAACCTTTTTCCTCATTGGCGATACCGGCAATCGGCGCGCCGTCCGAACTGGCAATCAGCGTAAAACCAGCGGGCAAATCAACCACGCGGTCGCCATGGCTCATCCAGACATCCAGCAGGCCAAAACCTTCCGGCGAGATATGATCCTCGATATCGGACAATAACTTGGAATGGCCGCGCGCCCTGATCTGGGCATAACCGAACTCCCGGTGATCGGAGCTTTCAACTTTGCCGCCCAGTTGCTCGGTCATGGTCTGCAAGCCGTAGCAGATGCCCAGCACAGGAATACCCAACTCGAAAACGCAAGCGGGAGCTCTGGGTGTATCGCCGCTGGTTACCGTTTCCGGGCCGCCGGATAAAATAATGCCGTTGGGAGCAAATTTTTCAATTTGTTCTTCGCTGCATTCGCAGGAATAAATTTCGCAATAAACACCGATTTCACGAATGCGGCGTGCAATCAATTGGGTGTATTGAGAGCCGAAATCCAGAATCAGGATTTTATGGGTGTGGATGTTTGGAGATTGTTGTTTCACGATAGAACTCTTGTGTGTAGATCGAATAACATGCAGTAGGGCGCGCCGTGCGCGCCTTCTTGGTCTTTAAGGCGCGCACGGCGCGCCCTACAAATCATTCCATCCGGTAATTCGGCGCTTCTTTGGTAATGGTCACATCATGCACATGGCTTTCCCGCATACCGGCACTGGACACCCGTACGAACTGCGCCTTTTCATGCATTATCGCAATGGTTTGGCTGCCTGTGTAACCCATGCTGGCACGTATGCCACCCAACAACTGATGAATAACAGCCAGTAAACTGCCTTTATACGGCACTCGGCCTTCGATACCTTCCGGCACCAGCTTTTCAGCCGAATCGGTTTCTTCCTGAAAATAACGGTCACTGGAACCTTGCTGTTGCGCCATTGCGCCCAAAGAGCCCATGCCACGATAAGATTTATAAGACCGGCCTTGGAACAATTCAATCTCTCCCGGTGCCTCTTCGGTACCGGCAAACAAACCGCCCAACATCACCGCATAGGCACCGGCAGCCAGCGCTTTAGCGACATCGCCGGAATAGCGGATACCGCCATCGGCGATCAACGGCACGCCAGTTCCTTTTAACGCATCGGCGACATTACTAACCGCGGTAATTTGCGGCACGCCGACACCGGCAATAATACGCGTCGTGCAGATAGAACCGGGACCGATACCGACCTTAACGCCGTCGGCGCCCGCTTCAACCAAGGCCAAAGCCGCCTCAGCCGTCGCAATATTGCCGCCGATGACCTGCACCTGCGGATAGTTCTGCTTAACCCAACGCACTCTATCCAGCACGCCTTGAGAATGTCCGTGCGCGGTATCGACGATAATCACGTCCACACCGGCAGCAACCAGGGCAGCGACACGCTCTTCCGTCCCCTGTCCGGTACCGATGGCGGCACCGACCCGCAACTGTTCATGTTCGTCTTTACAGGCCAACGGGTAATCTTTGGCTTTCTGTATATCTTTTACCGTAATCATACCGCGCAAATGAAAATCATCGTTGACCACCAGCACTTTTTCGATGCGATGCTCATGCAGCAACGCAATCGCTTCCTTACGGTCGGCATTTTCACTGACCGTAACCAAACGCTCTTTCGGCGTCATGACTTTTGAAACCGGCTCATCGAAGCGGGTCTCAAAGCGTAAATCGCGACTGGTCACAATGCCGACCAATTCATCGCCGTCGACCACCGGCACACCGGAAATATTTCTGGCGCGGGTTAACTTGATAACGTCCCGAATGCTCACATCCGGCGAAACTGTGATCGGATCTTTAATCACTCCGCTCTCGTATTTTTTAACGCTGCGCACTTCACGCGCCTGCTGCTCGGGCGTCATATTTTTATGAATAATGCCGATACCGCCTTCCTGGGCAATCGCAATCGCCAACCGGGCTTCGGTAACCGTATCCATCGCCGCCGCAACCAGCGGGATATTCAGCGTAATGCCGCGCGTCAGCTGTGTTTTCATTTCTACGTCGCGTGGCAGCACAGTCGAGTGCGCAGGCACTAATAAAACGTCATCAAACGTGAGCGCTTCCTGAAGAATTTGCATAGACCACACCTTATAACTCTGTGAAAAATAACCGGGTATTATACAGCGTAGGATGGGTAAAGCGCGAGCGAAACCCATAATTTATTGAATAGTTGGGGATTTTCTGGTTAGGTGGGTATGTGTGTTTGTGATGTCTAGCGTTTAGGTTTATTATCTGCGGCCGTTGTGAGTGGATTAATTAAATTTCCATGATTTTAACTGGTGTTAACTGAATTTATTTTAAGGTTCACTAAACTTACGCAACACTATGAAAGAACGATGATTTTTAAATTTATAAATTATGCAGGCAAATCTGTGGTGCAAAATTCTGAGTCCATTAGAATGTCTAATATTAATTAGTTTTATGAAGGCTAAATGAAACTGCACGATTTAACTCGCTTACCATCTTCTGGCTTCGAAGGAATGCTACGCCGCCTACTTCAAGTTGAAGAAAAAGATTTATCTCCCAAATCAATTTTCGATCATTTTCGTAACTACCTTATTTGTGCAAGCTTAATTAGCGGTGGAATACTTATTAGCAAAACGGGTTCTCCGTTAAGTTTAGTCCTAGCCGTTTTTCTCTTCCTCATTGCCTTTGGATTGCTTGCGCTTAATATCACTCATGGGCTTATTTTGGTCTCAGCCTTAGGTATTCGCCGTTGGCTAGGTATAGCACTTGGTTTAATAATGTTCTTTGTTATGGGCCATGTTGTTGTCATTGTTGGTTTAAAATAATTTTGAAAATATGTTTATGCTGTAGATAACTGTTAGCTGTAGCACAGGGTACAAAATTCCAAAGATTCAGAGTGGGCTCGTATTTTTTTACTATTTTGAAATTATTATGCTTAAAAACTCTTTCTTTTTAATAACAGTGGTATTTGCTCTTCTCGGATGTGTCGGAACGACCAATTCAAATAAGCAAATATTACACACTGGTTCTAGTTCAGTTTCGCCATCTGTAAAAGACACATCAAGGCAAACATATTCAGAGCCATCTTTCATTGAGGCATTACAATTCATGACTATCAATGAGCTACAAGCGGAAAAAACCGACAAAGATATATTTATAAACAAATACTTATGGTCCTTGTTCGCTGACGAATATTATGAACGGCGTGAATCAGGTTTTGATATTGATAAATTTAAAGCTGGGAAGCTCGAGGGATTGCACTCAACCTCTATTCTTAGTAAAAAATATTATTACAAAACAACAGCGAATCTTAGACCTTATAAAAAAGACATTGGTGGTTTTTTACTTAATCCTGGCCGAACTATTTGCTTTATAAATCCTGCAAATCCGAAAAACCCACTGAGTATGTACGCTACAAATGGGCCTTCGAGTTATTCGAGCGTAAAACTTGATCTTCATTTATCTAACTACATGTTAAAAGCAAGTTCAGAACAAGCTTATGAATACATGAAAACTTGGCAACCAGATATGCTTGGTAATAGGAATGTTCCAATAATTTACTATTTTCATTTAGAAAATTGCAGCAATATTGAAAAATATAAATCGAGATTTCTTTGTTCAGCAAAGTTAGAAGCAGGTTATATTTATAAAAATGAACTCATAAATCCTTCAGATACACCAATAGCACAGATTATTCCTCATACTGCACACATGGAGAAAATTAGCCCCCCTCAAGATTTTGATGTTTCAAACTGTCACTAACGCTATAAGGCGGATAACTTTGTAGGGTATATCCGCCACGGTTTTGTGACATACTAAACCCATCGAATTCTGTTTATTTAACACACTGCAAAGGAGAATAAACATGGCGACAATTCAAATAGGTTGCAACTTAAAATACTCGGTTACAAATTCCACGAGCTTTCTGTTTAACATCGCGGCGGCAGCCACTGCGCACCAATCCATCAGCAATGAAACGCTGCAATTAAACCCCTCGATACAATACGAGACCAGCAATATAGGCATGGAAGATATTCGGGTGTACCGGCTGACTGTCCAACCTTGCGATCTACAGCTTCAATATTCCGCAACTGTGGATTTACATCCTGAAATTAACGATACGTCACAAATCATCGAGACCGGATACTCCCAATTGCCAATCGAAGTATTGCCCTATCTGAACCCTAGCCGTTATTGCGAGTCCGATCGATTGACTCATTTTGCATTACGACAGTTTGGCAACCTCCAGCCGGGGGTTTCCAGGATCAATGCAATTTGCGACTGGATAAACAGCAACATCGATTATCAATCGGGAAGCACCAACGCCAATACCGGTGCTTGCGACGTATTGATACAGCGCGTTGGCGTATGCCGGGATTATGCGCATCTTGCCATTGCGTTGTGCCGGGCATTATGTATCCCCGCCCGTTATATTTCAGGCTATGCGGTGGCTTTGGAGCCGCCTGATTTTCATGGTTTCTTTGAAGCTTATCTGGGCTCACGCTGGTATTTATTTGACGCCACGCGAATGGCCCCGCCTGAGGGATTCGTCCGGATTGGCACAGGCCGCGATGCTGCCGACGCGTCATTCGCGACCATCATCGGCACCGCAACGCTTACCAGCATGTCGGTCTGGGCTAATCAAAGCGTACCGAACCCAATGCCTATTCAGCCACAGGGAGCGGTGTCGACAACTAATTAAACCATGTGAGGTAGATCATTTGTAGGCGGATCCGCCGCTAGGCAATCCGCCGTAACCACGACAGACTGTCATCAACGCACAACGCGATCCTATTTCTTCGCCGCCTGCATCTTCAGTAACGCCAACTTTTTCTTTTTCGCCCGCTCCGCTTTTTCAGCCTCTTCTTTTTCCTTGCGCAAGCAGCGCGCATCGTAACGCCGTTTCGCCTGGGAGGATTTTTGCATCCGGCTGATTTCGGTACAGCTTGGCGGTGCCTGTTGCATGACGATGCAATCGACCGGGCAAGGCGCTATGCATAATTCGCAGCCGGTACATTCAGCGGCGATAACCGTGTGCATGAATTTTGACGCACCTAATATCGCATCGACCGGACAGGCAGCGATGCATTTGGTGCAACCGATGCAGTCTTGTTCAACAATAAACGCAACGCTTGGCAGTTTGTGCTGGCCGAATTCGGCATTCAGCGGCTTGGCAGGGACGCCTAATAAACCGGCCAGATCGCGTATGCCTTCATCGCCGCCCGGCGGGCACTGGTTGATGTCCGCCGCGCCCGAGGCGATAGCCTCGGCATAAGGGCGACAACCCTGGAAGCTGCATTGACCACATTGGGTCTGCGGCAGTAGGGCATCGATTTGGTCGATCAAGGTATAGGATTCTGGTGAAACGGACATGTTCTGGGTACTGGTTACGCTGCTTTGACGGGATTTCTCCAATATCGGCAGCTTATCGGTGTAGCATTGATCTAGGCGGCAAATTTAACAACTTGCTTTGATGGTTCCGGTACGTTTTCCCCTGAAGCGTTACAAGCTTCAATCCATGCCTCGATAGCATCTTGTATTTCGTGCGCGGCTTCCTCCGGCGTTTCTCCAAATGCATTGCAGCCCGGCAAGTCGGGTACAACAGCGATATAACCGTTATCGTCATCACTCCAAAAAATCTCTATCGTATATTTGTTCATAGCCCTACCTCATATTTTTCCAACATCGCAATTAATTGCACGGCTTGATAATAAGGAATATACCCATTTCTATTTTGAAAATTCAACTGTACCGGTTCATTTGTCCGCTTAAATACCTGATGTAAACCTTTTCCACCCGAGTAAATAAAACCCATTTTTACGGCAATTTTACAAGCCTCATCAAATCTTACTGTTTTGGGATTAGTACGGATTGACTCGATCAGTTTAGATGTTTTTGTCATAGGCGACCAGCCAATCGTTCCTTTAGTTATTACTTAACCCGCATCCCCGGCTCGGCGCCTTCATCGGGACTCAAAATCCAAATATCCTGGCCGCCGGGACCTGCAGCCAGCACCATGCCTTCGGACAAACCAAAACGCATTTTTCTCGGAGCAAGATTGGCGATGACTAAAGTCAATTTCCCTTCCAGGTCTTCCGGACTGTAGGCGGATTTAATCCCGGCGAAGATGTTGCGGGTTTCATCGCCGATATCGACAGTCAATTGTAATAATTTGTCCGCGCCCTCGACATGATCGGCTTTGATGATTCTGGCAATACGCAAATCCAGTTTGGCGAAATCGTCAAACTCGATGGTGTCGGCAATCGGCTCGTATTTTTTAGGCTTAGGAGGCTCGGCAGTTTTTTCCAGGTTTTCTTTGGAAGCTTCTACAATCGCCGCGATTTTGTCGGCCTCAACTCTCGTCATCAACGGTTTGAATTCATTGATGACATGACTTAGCAAAGGCTTCGCATCAACCGGCCAAGTTTGCGCTTCGATGTTTAAAAAGCTTTCCGCATTGGCTGCCAACACAGGAAGCACCGGCTTCAAATAAACGGCCAGCAAGCGGAACAGGTTGAGCCCCATTGTGCAGACTTCGTGCAGCTCTCTATCTTTGCCTTCTTCTTTGGCGATCAGCCAGGGCTTAAGCTCGTCGATATACTGATTGGCTTTATCGGCCAACGCCATGATTTCACGCATCGCTTTGCCGAATTCGCGCGCCTCGTAATGTTCGGCAATTTGTGCATTGGCAGTAATGAATTCATGGAACAAGGCTTGTTCCGAACATTGCTCCGACAACTTATTATCAAACCGTTTGGCGATAAAACCGCTGCAACGGCTGGCGATATTGACCACTTTGCCGACCAGGTCGGAATTAACCCGCTGGCTGAAATCGTCAAAATTCAAATCGATGTCATCGACCCCGGCGCTGAGCTTGGCGGCAAAATAATAGCGCAGGTATTCAGGGTTCAGGTGATCCAGATAGGTTCTAGCTTTAATAAACGTGCCACGCGATTTGGACATTTTTTCGCCGTTCACGGTTAAAAAACCGTGCGCGAAAATCGCGCTGGGCGTCCTGAAATGCGCGCCGCTGAGCATCGCAGGCCAGAACAGAGCATGGAAATAGATGATGTCTTTGCCGATGAAATGATATAGCTCGGCATCGCTGTTTTTCGACCAGAATTCATTAAAATCCAGTCCCTGCTTGTCGCACAGGTTTTTAAAGCTGGCCATGTAACCGATCGGCGCATCCAGCCAGACATAAAAATATTTGCCCGGCGCATCGGGAATTTCAAAACCGAAATAAGGCGCATCGCGGCTTATGTCCCATTGCTGCAAACCGCCGTCCAGCCATTCGGCCAATTTGTTGCTGACTTCGGGCTGCAAATGGCCGGCATTGGTCCACTCGCGCAACATATCGCTAAAGTTGGCCAGATCGAAAAAGTAATGTACCGAATCTTTATCGATAGGTTTTGCGCCTGAGATCGCCGAAACCGCGTTTTTCAGTTCGGTCGGCGCATAGGTTGAACCGCACACTTCGCAACCGTCGCCGTATTGATCGGCCGCGCCGCATTTGGGGCATTCGCCTTTGATAAAACGGTCGGACAAGAACATGTTCTTAACCGGGTCATAGGCTTGAGTAATGCTGCGTGAGCTGATATGCCCGGCATCACGCAAGCGTTCGTAAATCAGCGATGACAGGGCTTTATTTTCTTCGGAATGAGTGCTGTGATAATTATCGAATGCTACGCCGAATTCGATAAAGTCGGACAAATGTTCTTTGCCGACTTGGGCGATCAGTTGTTCCGGGGTGATGCCTTCCCGATCCGCCCTGAGCATGATCGGCGTACCGTGCGTGTCGTCCGCGCAAACGTAATAGCAAAGATTACCGCGTTGTTTCTGGAAACGCACCCAAATATCGGTTTGAATGTATTCGACCAGGTGACCGAGATGAATGGGGCCGTTGGCATAAGGCAACGCGCTGGTGACGAGAATTTTTCTATCTGGCATAGTAAACAATTTGAAGGCAAAATCAGCTTGGTATTATGGCATAAAATAAACGCAACTTGTGATTATCGGCCATCTAAAAAGTGCAATGGAATAGGGTAATCGGTAGAATGCTCTCTATCTTGAGTTTAAAGCTTGGTTATTGATCAGGCGCATTTTATTGACCACTTTGGAGCATGGGCATGGCGAGCATCGAAAAATCTGATGTAGAAAATCTTCTGCAAACATTCATCGACCCCAACAACGGAACCGACCTGGTTACGGCAAAATCGGTCAAAGCTATCGTTATCGATGGTGACAATATCAGCGTTAAACTGGAATTGGGCTATCCGGCCAAAAGCTATATCGCCGAATTCAAAGCTGCGGTTGAAGATCATCTAAAAACACTGCCAGGCATCGGTAATATCAACATTGAAGTCAGCGTAAAAATCCTTTCCCATGCTGTGCAACAGGCGTTAAAACCGTTACCGAATGTCAAAAACATTATCGCCGTGGCATCCGGCAAAGGCGGCGTCGGCAAGTCGACGACGGCCGTCAATCTGGCGCTGGCGCTGGCCGCAGAAGGCGCTAATGTCGGTATTCTGGATGCGGATATTTACGGTCCCAGTATCCCGATGATGCTGGGGCTTTCCGGCTACCCGGAAAGCAAGGACAATAAAACCATGACGCCTAAAGTTGCTTACGGCGTGCAAACCAACTCTATCGGCTATCTCGTGGAAGCCGATCAAGCCATGATCTGGCGCGGCCCGATGGTCACCACGGCATTGCAGCAATTACTCAAAGATACCAACTGGGACAACCTGGATTACCTGGTTATCGATTTGCCGCCTGGTACCGGCGATATTCAACTGACCCTGTCCCAGCAAATCCCGGTCAGCGGTGCGGTTATCGTCACTACGCCGCAGGATATCGCGCTGATTGACGCCCAGCGCGGCTTGGGCATGTTCGAGAAAGTCAACGTGCCTGTACTGGGGCTGGTCGAAAACATGAGCATTCATATTTGCAGTAATTGCGGTCATGAAGAAGCCATTTTCGGCGAAGGCGGCGGGCTTGCGATGGCCGAACGCAACAGAATTGAGTTTCTCGGTTCCTTGCCGTTGGATATTAGCATCCGTAAATTCGCAGATTCCGGCAGCCCGACTGTAGTCGCCGACCCGGATGGGCGGCCTGCGCAAATTTACAGACAGATTGCCCGTAAAACAGCGGCTAGACTGGCGTTGAAGGCTAAGGATTTCACCACGAAGTTTCCGAAGATCGTCGTGCAGAACACGTAATATAAAAAAGCTTTTCACCAACCTTCCCTGCTTGATACTCACACAGCCCGTGGGTAATGAGAAGTTAGTAAGTCTGTGTTAAAATCCGCCTTTTTAAATCAATCAGGTAGTAATACTCCATGAGCATTAAGTCGGACAAATGGATACGCCGCATGGCGGAACAACATGGCATGATAGAGCCGTTTGAAAGCGGCCAAGTCAGGGATTCGGAACGCGGCCGGGTTATTTCCTACGGCACCTCCAGTTACGGCTATGACGTCCGGTGTTCAGACGAATTCAAGATTTTTACCAATATTAACTCTGCAATCGTTGATCCCAAAGACTTTGACTCAAGCAGTTTTGTCGATGTTAAATCCGATGTCTGCATCATTCCGCCGAACTCATTTGCATTGGCCAGAACGGTTGAGTTTTTCCGTATTCCCCGCGATGTGTTGACGATTTGCCTTGGAAAATCCACTTACGCAAGATGCGGCATTATTGTGAATGTCACTCCTCTGGAACCCGAATGGGAAGGCCATGTGACGCTGGAGTTTTCCAATACCACAACACTGCCCGCAAAAATCTATGCTAATGAAGGCGTTGCGCAAATGCTGTTTTTTGGCGGCGACGAGGTCTGCGAAACCTCTTACAAAGACCGGGGCGGCAAATATCAGGGACAGACCGGCGTTACCTTGCCGAAAGCGTAAATTGTAGGGGCGGCTTCTGTCGCCCTTCGTAAATACAGACTATTGAACTTTCAACGGTGCAGGCATGTTGAGCGGCGGCAGTTGCACAAAAAAACCTTTCGTCTTCAGGCTGTTCATCACTTTTTCGACATTTTCCTTAGCCAGTTTGCGTTCCGGCGTCAGCTCCAAATCCATCACAAATTCAATTTTGCCAAAACTGTCGAAAAGCGCTTCCGGTACCTTCGAAAAATCGTCTTTTTTATCAACATACAAATAAAGATGTTCTTTTTTCAAGCTTTTATAAATAAAACACTGCATATTGTCAGTCGCAACTAATGAATCAAAAACATCATTTTAACCATTTTTGATTAGAATGACCTTTTCTTACTGCTTAGTTAATACAAATGGCTAAATATCTGATCAAACCCGATGATTTTTTTAGAAAGGCTTGTTCTTTTGAAGCGGCCCTGATTTTGGTCGCATTTTTCTTAGGTTGGATCGCAGACATCGACCCTTTTGCTTACCTGCATTTTTCAGAAACGGCCATTGCTTACGGCGTGATAGGGACAATACCTTTATTTTTGTTGTTTCTGTCTATGGAGCAGATGCAAGCAGAGCCGGTAGTAAAGATTAAAAACGTGCTATTTGAGACGCTGGGCTCAAGCTTGCATCGTTATCATTGGACTGATCTATTGATACTCGCATCAATTGCCGGGCTATCGGAAGAGCTACTATTCCGCGGCGTTATTCAGCCCTGGATGGAGTCTTCCTGGGGAATGACAGCAGGCCTGATCGGCAGCAATATTATTTTCGGTCTGGCTCATGCCGTAACGCCGCTTTATGCGGTATTGGCGACTTTAGTGGGAATTTATTTAAGCTTATCCCTGGATTATGGTGGCGACAGGAATTTATTAGTCCCCATAGTTATTCACGGCTTGTACGATTTCCTGGCCTTTATTTCCCTAATGCGCGCCTATCGGGCAAGCCGCTTAGCAGAACGGCGTTAAAAGCCGAAATCCGCATCCAGCGAATGGAATGAACCTTCCGCCGGGCAATGATCATCGCATCAGCCCCTTGCCAGCCATCACGGTTATTAGATGATTGGCTTTCATCTCGGCGTAATCCCTGCAATGCAGTGTTCAACAGCCTCGAACAGGTTTCCGTAATCGGTAGGTTTCGACATATAGTGATCGATTTCGATTGCCGCAGTATCCGCCAGAATGATTCTATCGCTGAAGGCAGTAAGAACGATCAACTTGACGCCCGCATTGATCGATTTGATTTCCCTGGCCATACTGATGCCGTCCATTACCGGCATATTCACGTCGGTGATCACGATGGCCGACGGATATTTTCTGAAGCATTCCAAAGCCGTCCTGCCGTTATCGGCAATATGGATAGCAAATGCCGGAAACCTCAAAGCAAGCACACTGGCCAAAATCTCGCGAGCCCCTTCGTCGTCCTCTACCAACAGTATTGAAAGCGGATTGTGTTCGTTCATGCTAGACCTCGATTCTAAATTCCGCACCATCGGAGACGTTGCGGACAGTTATCTTGCCGTTCATATTGTTTTCGATAATATTTTTAGACATATACAGACCAATGCCCGTACCCTGTAAGCCTTTGGTGCTGAAGTAGGGATCAAATACCTTGTCGATGATATTTTCGGCAATACCGCCGGCGTTATCGGCAATGATAATGACTGCCTTGCCGTTTTCAGTTGATGAGGTAATGGTTACGAGCCCGTCGGTGATTTTGCGTTCTACCAGTACATCACGGGCATTCTGCAAGATATTCAGAATGACTTGGGAGAACTCGTTGGGATAACCATTAATCCACACCTCACCATCGGCCTCTGCCACCAGTTTAATTTGATGATGTTTAAAGCTATCACCAACCAGGTTGATAGTTTGCTGAATGAGCTGGTTAACACTAAAGTCCGTCTTTTCCTTGTCGGGTTGAAAGAAGTTTCTAAAATCATCGATAGTTTGCGACATGTGTCGGATCAGGGTCATCGCATCCTTGGTGCTCGTGTCCAGAAACTCCTTCGTCAGTTTGCCCATATCGTAAAACAAGGGTAAGCGCTGGATGTTTAACCCCAAGACATTCAAGGGCTGACGCCACTGATGAGCGATGTTGTTGATCATCTCGCCCATGGCTGCGAGGCGGCTCTGCTGAAATAGCAGCCTATCTTTTTCGCGAAGCTCCGCGGTTCGTTGTTCGACTCTGGATTCCAATATTTCGCTGTACTGTTGTAATGATGCTTCTAACTGTTTCTGTTCGGTAATATCGCGGTCCCTACCGCGATAGCCCAGAAAACCACCGTGCGAATCGTAAAACGGGACACCGTTCGTTTCCAGTATTACCGTGCTGCCGTCTTTATGCCGATTAATATTGATCAAGTTATGGAATGACACCCGCTGTTGCTTGATTTTGGAAAATATGTTCTCGACCCGATCAGCTTCATCATCAGGCATCAAGTCGAAAGGACGCTTGCCAATGATTTCTTCCGGCCCATACCCTAGTATCTCTTGCACCTGATAGTTTGAAAAAGTATACACATCCGCTGCATCAATCTCCCAGACCCAATCATGTGCAGATTCCATCATATTACGGTAGCGCTCTTCGCTCTCCCGCAGCTTCTCCTCGGCCCGCTTGCGCTTGGTGATATCGAAGTTCACACCCTGAAACCGTTCTGCGCGTCCACTGCTCCCGGCCTCAAATATAAATCGGCCTTTTCCGGCCAGCCAGCGTTCCTGCTTGTCTGCACGGACTACCCGAAACTCAACGTCCAGTACTCCGGTCTGCAACGCTCTCTGCCAATGCTCTTTTACAGTGTCAACGTCGTCGGGATGAACGTAACGGAAAAAATTTTCAGGAGTACCGGGAATATCGCCGGGCTTCAGTCCCAGCAACTCATACTGGACGTCATTCCACCGCCCTTCGCCGGTTTTGAGATTAACTTCAAAGGTTCCCATAGAACTTGCCCGAAGCACCAACCTTAAACGCTCTTCACTTTCTCGCAGTGACTTTTCCGCCAGTTTTCGGTCTGTAATGTCCTGAACAATACCTCCCATCCGAAGATTGCCATACCTGCTGTTAATGCGATGGCGGCCGGCGGCCAAAATATAGCGGATTTCGCCATCGGCGCGTTGGATACGACATTCAAAATGCCAATCACCTTGGGTGGCTACTGCTTCATGGAAACTCGCCTCCACCGTCGCACGATCTTCCGGCAGCACGTGTTCTAGGAACATTTCGTAGGTCCACTCGTGATTCGTATCAGAATAACCGAAGATACGGTCGTGCTCCTGGGAGCGGTAGGCTGTATGATCAGCTAGATTGAGGTCCCACACGCCGGTATGGATAGTTTCCAAGGCAAACCGCTTCCGCTCGGCACTGTCACGGATCGCCTCGGCAGCCCGTTCGCGTTCAGCGATTACCAAGGCCTGTATCTCAGCTTCCCGCACCCGAGCCCCCAGCAACAGGTTATCAAGTGCAAATGAAATGTCCGCCCCCATCTGTTGCAACAGTTCTACCTGCTGGGCGTCAAAATAGTCCTGCTCACCGGCATAGAGGGTCAGTAAGCCGATAACCTCCCGCTCTTGTTTGATAGCAATGCTCGCATAGGCCCGCATACCGTATGCTTGGACCCGGTCGCGCCAGGAGCGGGGCATGTCGCTGTTGAAGAAATCATTGCAGATACAATAGGGATCTTCACGAATTACAATCCCGACAGACCCCATGCCTTCGAGATATCCGGTCTCTCCACTGGCGGCAGTAATGTTCACCAACCCGGTTTCCTTATCCACCAGCCCCACTGTGGAAAGGCGGAAGCCACCCAAGTCGACGGCGACACGGCAAAATTCCCGGAAAATAGTGTCGCGGTCATTGGCATGAACAATGACATTGTTGATCGCACTCAATACGGCGTAGAGCCGGTTCAGGCGTAGTATTGTCTTTTCAGTCTGTTTTCTGGCGCTAATGTCGGTGAGCACAATGCTCAACCCCTGGTTGCCCGAATGCCCGGCGGCACAGCAGGAAAACAGCACAGGAATAAGATTGCCCGCCCCGGTAATCAGGGTCATTTCCTCATTATCGTGCTTTTGAGCACCATTTTTCAGATGGGAGACAATAGAGAGATAATCCGAGGACGTCAGATAAGAACCCAGCGAAGCCCCGATAAGCTGTTCCAGAGGAACTTGCAACATGGCTGCCAGGCTGGTGTTGCAATAGAGAATGGTACCGTCCGTAGCGAGAGTGGCAGCCCCTTCGTGCATGGTCTCGACGAGGATACGGTAAGGATGCTCGGCCCCCTGGAGAGTGAAAACCCGCTCTCCTTCCGGCATGGTGACCACAAGGGCGTCCACCGCGCCGCTTCCGAGAGCGTGCAGGGTCTCTTCAGCCTCTTCGAGACGAAAACGAAGTGCTTCTATCTCGGCCAAGAGTTCTTCACGGGATCTGTTATCGCTTGTCATGCTGCCCCCTTTCACCAAACTATCTCTAATTCTTCTTCCTCAGGTCGAGGCCTAACAGGATACGCTCGGTGTGAGACATGTCGCCGATGAATTTACGCAGTGGCGGCGGGAGTTCTTTGACCAGCGTGGGAGCGGCTATGATTTGCCCCTCTTTGGCAAAGATGGGCTGCTGATAGATATCGATTATTTCCAGCTCATAACGCCCTTTCAGGTGTTCCTCACAGATTTTTTTGGTGTTCTCGATCGCTCTACGGGAATTGGGCGTCATACCAGTCACATATAACCGGAGAACGTAGTGCCCTTCGTTAGTTTCCGTGAGCGCCAATTCGAAAGCATCGGTCGCATTCTGCATCGCCTGCGTTTGATCGGCTTTTTTCTTGGTCATATTTACCTCCAAAACCTGCTGGTGTCAGGTCATAGGTCGTATATCCAGTCCTACCAATACACTTTCGGTATCGGAAAGGTCTCCGATAATCTTCGTCATCGGCTCCGGAATTCGCCGCACCAGAGTCGGCAAGGCCAGGATCTGGTCATCTTTGGCCAGTGTGGGGTTAACCATCAGGTCAATGACTTCAATATGGTATTGTCCCTCCAGATGCTGTTCGCAGATCCGTTTCAGATTGGCGAAAGCCTCGATGGACTTCGGCGTCTGCCCCGCCACGTAAAGCCTCAGCAAATATCGTTCATCAACCGTTTCCGGTTTCGCTGTTTTTGCCGGATTATTGTTCGCGGAATTTGTCATTTGCGACTCCTTTTGCCTATTTTTTCGTTGCTGTCCTGTTTGGAAAGATAAGCGTCCGCCTTGCGGTTCCTGGCTATGTCCCTACTTCTCTGAACCAGAGCCTCATCCCGTTGTGTTTCCTTGGCGTTGATCAATTCCAGGTCATCCTTTTCAGCCTCAAGCTGGGCGTACAAGGCGGCAATCTGCGCTTCGATCAGCGTTTTCTTACGCTCGATCTCGCGCTGTTTACGTTCGGTTTCCTGCTTGTGTTCGAGAGCTTCGGTCATATCCCGCGCTTCTTGCGCGATACGGGCCGAACCGGTCAAGACTCCGCCGGAACCGGTGTACACATCCCGGAGATGGATGCCTTTGTCGCTCAGGAGGAATTCCCGGACCTGGTTGGAATGCTCCATACCGCGGGACTTTAGGATGTAAAGTCCGCGGTTCCTTTCGCCGCTCCCTTCCAGGGTCTGTAACAGGAGCCAAGTGTCCATCAATGAAGAAATACCGACTTCGGTCCGTTCCACGCTGCTGCCGGTCGTGGTCAAATCGGTGCAGAAGGCGGTTATCTGTTCCGTCTTCAGGTAATCGATCAGGCGGGAAAGCATCGATTTGACCTCCGCTTCGCTGGCCGCTGTCACCAGGTTGGAGATCGGGTCAATGACCACAATGGCCGGTTTGAAACTCTCTATCGCTTTGTGCATGGCGACCAAGTGCATCTCAAGGCCGTACAGGGTGGGACGGCTGTTCTGGAATCGGAGCAGCCCCTTGTCGACCCACTGTCCCAAGTCAATGCCGATGGAGCGCATGTTGCGGATAATCTGGTTTTGGGATTCCTCGAAAGCAAAATAAAGGCAGCGCTCGCCGCGCCGGCAGGCGGCATCGACAAAGTAGGCGGACATACTCGATTTCCCGGTACCGGCGGTACCGCTTACCAGAATACTGCTGCCCCTGTAGTAGCCTTTGCTTCCCAGCATTGCGTCCAGACGGGGGATGCCGCTGGAAACCCGCTCACTGGCAGCCGGGTGATCGAGGCCGAGCGAGGAAATCGGCATGACCGAAAAGCCCTGTTCATCAATCAGGAATGGATACTCGTTGGTGCCGTGGGCAGTTCCGCGATATTTGACGATCCTGAGTCGGCGTGTCGCTATCTGCTGATTGACGTTGTGGTTGAGGAAGATCACGCAATCGGCGACGTATTCTTCCAGACCGTAACGGGTGAGGCTTCGTTCTCCCTGCTCGCCGGTAATAATCGCAGTGACCCCTTTGTGTTTCAAAAAGCGGAACAGGCGCCCTAGTTCCGCCCGCAAAATGCTTTCATTGTCCAGCCCGGAAAAAAGCGCTTCGATGGTATCGAGCACCACGCGTTTCGCGCCGATCGTATCAATGGCATAACCGAGACGTATGAACAGTCCCTCCAGATCGTATTCGCCGGTCTCCTCGATCTCGCTCTTGTCGATATGGACGTAGTCGAGCGTCAGCTGCTTGCTGGCTCCCAGGGCATTCAGGTCGAAGCCCAGGGAGGCGAAATTTTTGGTCAGCTCTTCCAAATTTTCCTCAAAGGACATGAACACACCCGGTTCATTGAATTGGGTTGCCCCGCGCACCAGGAATTCCATCGCAAGCAGGGTCTTGCCGCAGCCGGTACCGCCACAGATCAGGGTCGGACGCCCGGCGGGAAGGCCGCCGCCGGTAATCTCGTCCATTCCCTTTATCCCGGTTGGCGATTTAAGTAAAATTTCCGGACTTGGTTTGGATTTTTGACTGCGTGCGGTTATAGCATCCTTATTCACGTCACGTGGAATCGGTTTTTTCTTTTCTTTAATTTTGGATTTATCCCGCTGGTCGGTTGTCATTGTTTTCTCCCATCGTTAAAGCCCTCAAACATATTGCCATAAACATGCGGTAGCTTGGCGAATTTCTTTCAAATCCATGTTGCGACTTAAAATCTGTCTGTACTTTGCAGCGGAATTCTCCAAGGCCGACTCACAGCTGCTCAGGATTACACTCTTTGTCCTCGAACGACCGCTAACACTCGAATATCTTGACTGGCTGAATATCGTGCCAGTACTTTTATTCTCCCGATTTTAACCAAGAGATCATCTTAATAGTTGTTCCAAGACACCGTTTGTTAGTAGTAAATCACCTGTAGCCACTTGATAAAAATCCCATTGTCCCCACATATTTGATGAACACAAATAATCGTTTTTAAGTTTGTTATTTAATTAATACATTAATTTTTAGGAGACAAGAAATGGCTATCGTACGTTATGAACCATGGGGTTTATTGAATCAGCTGCAAAGAGAACTGGCGCTGTCCAAGGATGACAAATCCGGCGAAGGTTCGATTGCAACCGCCGAATGGGCACCCGCGGTCGACATCAAAGAAGAAACCGATAAATTTGTTATCCATGCCGATATTCCGGGGGTTAAGCCGGAAAATATCGAAGTCAGCATGGAAGCCGGTGTTTTGACGGTAAAAGGCGAAAAAGAAACCGAAGTCAAAACTGAAAAAGAAGGTTATAAACGAGTCGAAAGAACATCAGGTTCTTTTTATCGGCGTTTTAGTCTGCCCGATTCTGCCGATGGCGATGCCATTAATGCAAAATGCAAACTCGGCGTACTGGAAATCATCATTCCCAAACGGGAGGCTATTAAACCAAAACGCATCAATGTGACGTCTGAGGAATAATTTCAGGCGTCTATTAACCATTCGTCCTGATTTCGTAAGAACAGGCAAACCAAAGCCGGTCGGGGCGCTATGCCCCGACCGGCGGTATGTGGCGGATTAAACCCGAAAGACAATCGAAAAGAAGCGGTAGGGTGCCAAATATTACTTTTACATTTTTAAAGCGCTTGCTGTAGTGTTTAGTGATTTTGGTTGTCCATTGCCTTTTTGTATTCGTATCCATATCAAAGTTTTTTACTTTATATTATTTTTTTAAGCCGAAATGGTTTGAGGATTTTTAGATATGAAGGATTACTATCTCAGGACTGACAAGTCCGTTGCCTTGTCTAAATAGACTCTATGCCGTCACCGGCGTAGAATCCAAACGATACTTCCCGGAAACGCCGGTAAGTATTACTATCCTCAAACCATTTCGGCTATCACAGCTATTGGATCAAGCAAAATTCGCAAATTAATTTAATTGTAATCGGGTGGGCACAGCATGGAGTATAAAGATTACTACAAGATCATGGGGCTATCCCGGACAGCCACTCAGGACGAGGTCAAACGCGCCTATCGTAAATTGGCGCGCAAATATCATCCCGATGTCAGTAAGGAAAAGGATGCCGAAGCAAAATTCAAGGAGCTGGGAGAGGCCTATGAAGTGCTTAAGGACACCGAAAAGAGAGCCGCTTACGATAAGCTGGGCACTAACTGGAAAGCCGGTGAAGATTTCAGGCCGCCACCTAATTGGGATGAAGGCTTCGAATTCAAAGGCGGCAATTTTACCGGTAGCGATGCCGGCGTCTTTAGCGATTTTTTTGAGCAATTATTCGGACGTGCCGGATTCCATTCACCCGGTCACGAACCGCACCAATTCCATGCGCGGGGACAGGATACCCATGCAAAAATTTATATTGACCTGGAAGACAGTATTAAAGGTACGACGCGCAATATTTCTCTGAGTGCGCCGGAAATGGATGCGCAAGGCCATGTACAGCTTAAGCACAGAAATCTGAACATCAAAATACCCCAAGGTATTAAACCCGGACAGCATATCCGGCTTGCAGGCCAGGGCGACCCCGGCTTAGGCGGCGGTAAAGCCGGCGACCTGCTGCTTGAAATAGCCTTTAACAATCACCCGCAGTATCGGGTTTCCGACACGGATATTTATCTGGATCTGCCCGTTACGCCTTGGGAGGCGAGGTTAGGCGCTAAAATCAAAGTGCCGACACCGGGAGGAATCGTCGACCTGAAAATACCGCCCCACTCGGAACAAGGCACCAAACTGCGATTAAAAGGCCTTGGACTACCGGCCAAAACACCGGGTAATTTCTATGTGATACTACAAATCGCCCTGCCACCCGCACATAGCGAAGAGGCTAAAGCGGCCTACCAAAAAATGCAGCACGAGTTTGATTTTAACCCACGCATATCCATGGGGGTATAACGCTAATGACTTCGCATCACTTATTACCGGTGCATACCGGAACAGTCATTGAAGATGACAGCCTGACCCTGGATCAATTGTGCGATGCTTGCGGCGTCCATGCAGAATGGGTTATCAGTCTGGTTGAAGAAAGCATTATCGAACCGCAAGGAGATGAAATACAGGTGTGGCGTTTTTCAGGAGGGTGCTTGATACGAGTACGTTCCGCGCTAAGGCTACACCATGATCTGGGTGTAAATCTGGCCGGTATCGCGCTGGCTCTGGACTTGATGGACGAGCTTGAAAATATGCGCACTCAATTAAAAATAATGAAACGCGACTGAAAAACATAGGCCATAAAAAAAGCCGCATTGAAAAATCAATGCGGCTGTGTACTGGCTTTCGCCAAGGTCGATTTCGTTAAGCTGCCTTGAGAGTGGAAACCAATCTAAAGAGCCTTAACCAATCCTTACCAATCCAACTGAACGCGTGTTTCAATCACATCCAGGTCGGCATTATTAAATCCGGCACTACGTATATCCGCAACTCCGCCGGTGTTAATATCCAACGCATGGACATAATCAGCCATTACACGGACATGTGAATTAGGATACCAGTTGATGCCCAGCTTAGCCGTTGAAGCCCGTCCGCCTCTAATCACGCCATCATTCAAGTTGATTGAATCATAACCTGCTGCAAGTTCCCATGCTCCCCAGCCGCCTTTCATATCAAAGTTGCGGTTTGGCTTTAACCGATCCCAAGCGCCGGTTTTAGATTTGTAAGCGCGAGATTCGCCGGTTAAGAAATAGGTCATATAGCCGTAGTAACCGCTCAGAGATTCGCCGTTATAACCGGTACCTGAAATGTCCGTTTGGATATATTCGCCTTGGGCTGAAAATGGTCCATAAACCAGCGCGGATTCAGCACCGAAACGGGTCAGGTGGTTTGCCACTCTGGATCCAGCTGCGCCTCTAGCGCCTGAAGTTAAATTGCCTGTATTCAAAATGTTGGTGCGATCTACGTTGTTATCAAGGCCGCGGGCAAATGAAATACCGCCGTTATTAAACGCGCCACCGGACTGATATTGGTTATTAACGTTGATATATGATCCCGAAGTACCCACATGCAGGAATTTGGTTTTGCTTTCCATCCAAGGCATGCCGGTAACACGAGCGTTAACTTCCCAGTTAGTATCGCCACTACCGCCGTTACGGTTGCTACCGCCGTTAGAGTTGGTGGAACTGTTGCTTGCTCCATTGGCGCCAACAGGTTCCGTTTGCAACGATGCGGCTGCCTGCCACTGGTCTTCCGAGTAACTCGCCCCTATACCCATTTTGTAAGTATTGAGGTCGTCAACGAAAGCGTTAGTTGCCATGTTACGTTCAATGAACGTGATATAACGGTTACTGGTCGCTTCTTCCAAACTGAACGGTTCTTTAAACGCACCGACTTTAACTTGAAACGGCTTAGAAAAGTTGTAGCCGATGTAGGCATCGGTCACGCCGGCGCCGGTTGTACCGTTGCCGCGAGTGAAATCATATTCGAATTTATAGATTGAGCTTTTGAAGAAGGTACCTTCAATACCCAGACGGCCACGACGAAGCGCTACACCATCATCCAATTGATCGGGTAAATTGGCACCGGTAAGCGTGGTAACTTTATTATTAACATTGACCTGCGAATCCACCTGCAAACGTCCGTTAATGCCGGCGGTGAAGTTGCCGTCCTTAGTCGCAAAATGTATACCGTCATCAAGTTTGACATGAGCTAATTTTGGATCTGCCTCGGCTTCGGCATGTTCTTGTAACGCTTTAATTGCATTGTCTTTTAACACCAAATCTTCACGAATGGCCTTAATTTCTGCCGTGTCTGCCTGTTTAGCAGCCGGCTTTGCAGGAGTACTCTGAACTTGCTCGAAAGAGCCCATCAGTTGTCTATGTGGGCCGGGTTCCGCATAAATCTGTTTGGTTTTGGTATCAACATAAAGATCCATGGCAAAAGCGCCGGAAGTTGCGCCCGCCCCTAAAACGGTAGCAATTGCCAATGTAAGTTTAGAAATTTTCATATATTGCTCTTGGTTGTTATCAAAAAGTTTGAGCAAGAATATGGAAATTAAATGACAGCTTAATGACAGCATTGTTACAGTTTTGTTACGTGGCAACAAATCGGCCTATCGTTGCGAATCTACAAAATCTGAATCCATTGCTGTTATTTATAATAAAAAAACCAATATGTTACTGATTATCTTTTTAGCAACAAAAATGCTGGATAAATGACCAAAGCAGGCTTTGGGTTCCAAATCACAGATGCCGGAATTGATGTTGGAAAGAGACATGGACCTAAATATGTGCAGGAGAGGTGGCATGGCACTAGTACTCAGTCAATCTTGTTTTGTCGGGTGGTAATTTAATTGTGGGAGCGGCTTTAGCCGCGATTGTCGCGGCTAAAGCCGCTCCCACATAGCCTTCTTCACTCGACATTATAAATTTGACTGAGTACTAGTGTTTAATTACGTAAATTAGTTACCGTATTTCTTATTTGGCTACCTTTT
>NZ_DAIUEH010000053.1:0-38772 GCF_036845245.1 Methylobacter sp. | reverse complement strand
CGACGGAAGCTGGCTCGGCTTTATCCTTGTACTTCATCATGACTGACTACTAGGCACTCTGATAGCATTAGCCATTGGCATAGTTGCCGCACTAGTCAAGTTGCTTTAAAGGCCTAACATGGCGCTCAACCGGAGCGTGGTTATAATCCGATTTTATTTTTCAGCTTTCCATGCCGTGCCCGGTTAGCCTTACGTTAGGTAAAAAGAAAAATATGGACTCATCTTCTTCAAAGCGTTTCAATTCCATCGCGAGTGGCTATGCCACAAGCGAGGTTCATTCCGGCAGCCCAACTCTTGACCGACTGCATACACTCCT
Organism: Methylobacter sp.; assembly: GCF_036845245.1. NCBI lineage: Bacteria > Pseudomonadati > Pseudomonadota > Gammaproteobacteria > Methylococcales > Methylococcaceae > Methylobacter > Methylobacter sp. The sequence continues at coordinate 38,456 of NZ_DAIUEH010000053.1, read as the reverse complement.
ACCGCACGTCAATTCTGTTTGCGACATTGCCTGTGGTGCTGGGCATACCGGCCTTGGATTCGCGGGAACCGCTTTGCGGATTGCCGCGGTCGACCCCGCGCCCAACATGCTTGCAGAGGTGCGTCGTCTAGCCGCTCAGCGCGGCGTTGCCGTCGAGACAGTTGAAGCATTTGCCGAATCGGTCCCTCTGGCTACTGCATCTTTCGATTTGGTGGTTTGCCGTCTTGCCGCGCATCATTTCTCTGACCTACCCAAAGCTATGTCGGAAATGACCCGCCTGGCAAAGCCTGGCGGCCATGTGGCAATTATCGACATGGAAGGTGACGAGAACCCTGTCCTCGATGCACTCAACCACGAGATTGAAGTGCTCCATGATCCAACGCATGTCCGTTCATATACAGCAAGGCATTGGCAGGAACTTTTCGCGGCGAATGAGCTGGAAGTACAAGCCTGTGAAAATCGCTGCCGGGAAATTCCCGGCGGTTTGACGGTTAAGCGTTGGTGTGAGTTAGGAAACTCCGGAGACAAAGCCTTCCACGCCATTCAAAACCGGCTTGCATCCACCCCTATGAATGAGTTGGCAGCGCTTGAAATTACACGGGATGCTGACGGAGGTTTCCGCCTCCCGATTCGTACTCTCCTAATTCTTGGACGCAAATCTTATGAGTTCCATGCCTAACATGGCGATCAAAGGGACTCTCCTAACGTCGCGCCGCTTTACGTTAGCAGTAGGGGCTTCTCTCATCATCCCCCATACTGCCGCTGCCGCATCCATTTAGTTGCAATCCATTTCTCGCCGGCCAGCACCGGCGCACCGGCGTGTAACGTTGCAGGATCAACTTGGCCCAACGAATTGACATAAGAGAAATAAACGGCTGATCCACGTTTGGGCGTAACGCTAAGACCGCCATCGGGAAAAACAGTCTCCCCACCCTCGATCACTTCATTAAGATACATCACCAGCGTTGCCACCCGCTGACCGCCTTGGGCCAGATGAGGGATGCTACCGGCGTTTTGCTCGGGAAAATAGTCAAAATGCGGTCTATACTCGGCACCTGTTTGATAGTGCAATATCTGAATGCCTTCGCCACACTCTACCGGCCAGTTCATCAACTCGGAAATACGGCGTTCCAGACATTGAACCAACTCATTTTCACCACGCTGAAAGTAAGTTCCTTCGCTTGAGCGTGCTGCAATCACTTGCCTATCGCCGGATTGCGGATCGACGACGGTGGATGGCAATAATTTATATCTTGCTTGTTCAATCAGCTCTTCACATTCCTTATCGCTCATGAAGCTTTCAATCAACACCACTTCAGGACGACTCAACCGCAATGCGACTTTGACCGGACCATCAGATAGCGCAATGGAATTACCTGAGCCAATACGGCTGGGCTCATAGCGATAAGGCTCATTGGACAGAAAGCTGGTGACCGGCATCATTTGCTGCCTATCTATCTTGGCGTCGTCTATGCGTGCAATGCATGCGGCTGCAAATGTTGCGTCAAACTGCGCCCGAACCATGGAGTCAATCATCGACTGCCGCGTACACCCGCGTTGCAGATTGTTTACAATCCAGTCCCGCCAAGCTGGGGAAATGTCGTCTACCATAGTCGCTTACTTGCCTCTATTTCTGCCAATCAGATTTTTTCTAATTATCCCAGATTGTCCATTAGAACAACACAGCATTAAAAAATAGCAAACGTTTATAAGGACAACGGAAAAGCCTGCCTGAATCGAAGTCAGCCAACATTCTCTACCATTAGGTATCTTCTCTATCCCAGTCACTTGGCTTTCACCTCTATGGCAACAAGAGCAGCCTTATTACCTACCGAATGGAAGTGGCTCCGGAAAGTCCTGTAATATTTTCCCTGCGCATGACTTGTTTATTAATAAAGATAGTCCCTTTACGCCCAGGCAGTAACCAAGCCATCTTTGTTTTATGCCGCCTTGGCTAGACTTCTTTACCCTCAAAAAATCATTTTAAATTAAAAACGCCTGATCCTGAGCGATGTAAAGTATTCGACCCAATTCACTACTATCTGATAAGTAGTAGCACGTATTGCTTGAAAAAGTTGAACTCTCTATCCTACAAAAACCTAATATAAAACCAAGGTTTTTTAGGTTTTCTTGCGCATTAGATTTGAATTTATATTTCAACTAAAGCGGCTTATTACACCATTTCCGGCTTAGATTGAGGGATAAAATGATGCTTAGAAAATTAACATTGGAAGCGTGGACTCTTTATCTGAAAATTTTAAACGCTGAGCTCATCTCGGACTTTTCAATGAACTGCATAGATAGGCAGCACAGATTGGCAGACAGGGCTTATTACAGATACAGACGACGGCGAGCGATGCTTACCGATTAACTTTATACGGCTAAAACAGCCTTAATTTGAGCTATTCCATAAATGCGCATAGAAAACGACAGGCAATAAAAAAGGACTTGGCAATCGCCTAAGCCCTTAAATATATATGGTGCCTCGGGCCGGAGTCGAACCGGCACGTCCTTACGAACGAGGGATTTTAAGTCCCTTGCGTCTACCAATTTCGCCACCGAGGCATCGATAACTTTGGTAAGCCGCGTATTATATAGCAACAAAAAAAATAAACTAGACCTATATCTAAAAAAGGTCACATCTGACTTAAATATAGCCTTCAACGAGGACGAAAGGCCGGGCGACTGAACGGGCTAGCGGACGGCCAATAGTAATTTCCCCAATAATACGGATAACCGCCATAATAAGGATTGTAACCATAGCCATAACCGAAACCATCATAACGATCGTCGTACACATATATCGGCCACCGGTAAATGGTCGTGGCTGAAATCAGCGGTACACGCATCACTTTTTTGCCTATCGTGCGTTCGATATCACCTGAAAGAGTTCCCGCAACTGTGATTTCAGTGTTTCTGGTGTAAACAGCCGGATCGAGAAACTCTGGGGTTTTGAAGACAAATCGTCCTTGATTCGATTCATCTGTATCAGGTTCACCATCGCTGTCCAAGGGATAATACAACATCTGCACCAGAGTGAAATTTTGTTCATTTTCCACATCAACAATAAGGCCTCCCCAACGTACCGGCGCATTTTTGAAACCGGCCATATTCTGGATTGCCTGAGTATAAGATATATCATACGCAGGCGGATTTTTTATCGAGGTCGGTAAATTCGAGCAAGCATTCAGCAATAAACAGAGTGTTAATAAATACCTTTTCATATTCTTTCTCCTACAATTGACAGATTTTTCGATCATCATCTTTTCGTCATACTTAACCAGAAAATCAGCTATAACACCATTGTTAAAGATACCTATTCCTGCAACTGCTTCGGATTGCAGTACAATACGCGCCTTGTCCAACTGTTCGCCTATGCTTCCATGAATAAACAAAAAAAACTGCTACGTTCAGATATACGCTATGAATGTGGCGACGCTTTTTACGAGCGTGGACGCAGCTATTTTGAAAGAGGCACAGTCATTAATCTAACAGTTAAAAGCGAAGGCGCTCTTTTTGTACAGATCAATGCCGCCGTTAAAGGCAGCCATAAAGATCCGTACCGGCAAAATATCCGCATCGTCTGGCGGCCGGACTATAGAGCCGCAGAGATTGAAGGCGACTGCACATGTCCTGTCGGCTATAACTGCAAGCATGTCGCCGCTGTCTGCTTGATGTATCAAAATTCCGACCAAAGCTTTTCCGCATTGAATGCAAAGCCCAATTGCCTGGACTGGCTCGACAGCCTTCATCAGCCGGCACCGGCGCAGCACGATATCCGCCAGGAATTTATCGCTTATATTCTCAGGCCCGGCAATGCAAAACACGAATTCACTATCGACCTTTTAATCACCAAAGAAAAGAAAACAGGGGGATTAAATAAAGGCAGGAAAACCACCTTAAATAACCTTCGCTACAGCTATTCCTACCTCAATTATGTTCAACCGGAAGATCAGGAAATTGCCAAACTGCTGACTGCGCTTAACCCTTCTTTTAAAGAAGAACCCTTGATTGTCGGCGCCACTGGTTATTTAGCCTTATCCAAATTACTGAAAACAGGAAGATTGTTCTGGCAAGGCGTTGAGCAAGCCCCATTAACAAAAGGAACAAACCGCAATTTAACATTTAATTGGCGGACGGCCGATAACGGCGATTATCAATTAGCCGTCGAAATCGATCCACCCGCCATCCTGTTGCTGACCGATCCGCCGCAATACCTGGATAACTCTTTGGGTTTGATCGGCACGCTCAATATTCATAATCTTTCAATCGAACAACTTAAAAATATTCTGGCCGCCCCATCAATCCCACCTGAATATGCCGATGAATTTAGCCAGCGCTTGATTATTGAACACCCCGGCCTGCCGCTGCCCGCTCCCAAAAAAGTCGAATTAATCGAAGCCGATCAGCTAACACCTACTCCCAAGCTATTGCTGTTCGGCCATCAGGCAACGGCCCAGCAATATACCCATTTTATCGCTGTCTGTTTTAATTACGGGGATTGGACACTTTCTGCGATCACCCCTGAAGACTATAGCGTAGTAAAAACCGATCAAGGATTGGTCAGGATTAAACGCGACATAGAAACCGAACAACAGGCCATACACCAGCTGACCGAACTTGGCTTTATCCCCGCCCCTTCCATAGAATCCGGCGTACAAGAACTGCTTTTATTCAGCCCGGCACAAACCGCCATGGACAGTGCCACACGCTGGGGTGACTTTCTGCAAAACACCCTGCTGGAGCTGGAGCAGGATGGCTGGATTATCGACATAGACGACAGTTTCCTGCTTAATTTCCAGACCGCCCAGAATTGGGACGCCCAAATCAGCGAAAGCCAGCAAGACTGGTTTGAAATGCGCTTTACTATAGAAATTGACGGCCAGCCCTTACCCTTGCTGCCGTTGATTATGCCGGTATTGGAAAACTACGATCCGGAAAACCTGCCGGAAATTCTCAGCATTCCGTTGAGTGAGCATAACTACCTGAATTTACCCAGCGAAAAAATCAAACCTTTCCTGAACGTGTTGATAGAACTTTTTAACAGCAGCACGCTGGGCAAGGACGGCTCGCTGAAACTGTCCCGTTTTAACGCTGCCGCGCTAGCCGACCTGGAAGAACACAACCACGGCATATTCGCTATCAACGGCGGAAAAGAGCTGCGGGAACTGGGACAAAAATTAAAGAACTTTACCGGCATTGAAGATGTCGCCCTGCCTGCCAACTTACAAGCGGAACTGCGGCCTTACCAGCAACATGGGCTCAACTGGCTGCAATTTTTACGGGAATATAAATTCTCCGGCATTCTTGCCGACGATATGGGCCTCGGCAAAACCATACAGACGCTCACCCACCTGTTGCTCGAAAAACAAAGCGGCCGGATGAAACTGCCCAGCCTGATCATCGCGCCGACCAGCCTGATGAGCAACTGGCGACGGGAAACTGAACGCTTCACGCCCGACTTAAAAATCCTGATCCTGCAAGGCACCGAACGCAAACAGCTGTTTTACAAGATCAGGGACTACGACCTGATCCTGACCACCTACCCGCTGCTGTCCCGGGATGAGGAAACCCTACTGGAGCATGAGTACCATTACCTGATCCTGGACGAAGCCCAAACCGTTAAAAACCCGCTGTCCAAAGCCGCGCAATTGGTGCGCCGCATTAAAGCCGGGCACCGGCTTTGCCTGACTGGCACACCGATGGAAAATCATCTGGGTGAACTCTGGGCGCAATTTGACTTCCTGATGCCGGGCTTTCTGAGCGACAGCGCCACGTTTAAAAAACGCTACCGCACTCCAATTGAAATCCATGGCGATAGCGAGCAAAGAGCGCGGCTGTCGCGCCGGGTTGCACCGTTTATGCTGCGTCGCACCAAACAGGAAGTCGCCACCGAACTGCCGGCTAAAACCGAGATCATTCGTTCCGTCCCGCTTTATCCAAAGCAGGCCGCGTTATACGAGAGCATCCGCCTGACCATGGAGAAAAAAGTCCGCGATGCAATCGCCCAAAAAGGCCTGTCGCGCAGCCATATCACAATCCTGGATGCCTTGCTCAAACTCCGCCAAACCTGCTGCGACCCGCGCACCCTGTCGCTAAAGGAAGCGCAAAAAGTACAAGAATCCGCCAAACTCGACCTGCTGATGGAGATATTGCCGGAACAGCTCGAAGAAGGCCGCCGGATTTTGGTGTTCTCGCAATTCACCCGCATGATTGCGCTGATTGAAGGTGAACTGAATACCCGAAAAATCGGCTATGCCAAACTGACCGGCCAAACCCGCAACCGCGACGAGGCCATAGAACGTTTTAAAAGCGGCGAAGCGAATGTGTTCCTGATCAGCCTGAAAGCCGGAGGAGTCGGCCTAAACCTGACCGAAGCCGATACCGTGATTATTTACGACCCGTGGTGGAACCCCGCCGCAGAAAGCCAAGCCGCAGACCGCGCCCATCGCATCGGCCAGGACAAGCCGGTATTCGTGTATAAACTGATTACCGAAAATACCGTCGAGGAAAAGATTATCGCGATGCAGGATAAAAAGCGCGCACTGGCTGAAGGGATTTATAAGGGTGGGGCGAAAGAAGAATCATTGAAGCTGACGGCAGAGGATTTGACGGCTTTGTTTGAACCGTTGATATAAATTTTTACAGCTTAAAAATGCGCATAACCGCTTGCTTGTCTTATATTTAAAGCTATATATAATTCGTATATAGCTTTTAAGAGGTGCTTTATGTCGACTGGATCAGTTTTTGTAAACAACCGAACACAGGCAGTCAGGCTTCCCGCTGAGACCCGCTTTCCTGAAAATGTAAAGAAAGTCATTGTCCGCGTGGTGGGCCAGGATCGCGTGCTATCGCCTATTGAAAGTAGCTGGGACAGTTTTTTTCTATCCGAAGAACGCGTTACCGATGATTTTATGACTGAACGCGCATCACAGGAACAGCAGGAAAGGGAAGCGTTTTAATGCTGAAATATATGCTGGACACCCACATTGCAATTTATGTAATCAAGAACCATCCGCTTAATGCATTAGCCAATTTTAACCGCCATGCCGGTCAAATGTGTATCAGCGCTATCACTCTTGCCGAGCTATTGCACGGCGCGGAAAAAAGTGCCAAGCCGGAACACAACCTGCGGCAGGTTGAAGATTTTTTTTCCCGCTTGGACGTGCTGGAATACAGCAGCAAAGCGGCGGCTCATTATGGCGATATTCGCGCCGACCTTGAACACAAGGGAACCCCGATTGGCGTTAATAATCTACACATCGCAGGCCATGCAAGAAGCGAGGGATTGACGCTGACTACTAATAATCTTCGCGAGTTTGAGCGTGTTGAGGGGTTGCGTTTGGATAATTGGATTTAAGTTATGAGCGACTGAAAACAGCCAAGAGGAGACACTCCGGGGCATCCTTCAATCATGAGTTTTATATTAATTTCATCGCCAAAGGGGGCGGAATGAAACAATTCGTATGGATTATTCTGGGGGCTTTGTCTCTGGGAACAATAGCTCAGGCAGCAAGTTTCGATTGCGGCAAAGCATCGTCCAAAATCGAAAAGTTAATTTGTAGCAGCCCCAAGCTTTCCGCACTGGAAGATGACTTCGATAAGACATACAAGGCAGTTCAGAGCAACTCCTCTCGCGAAGAAGTGCAACGCTTGATTACAGATCAAAGGCAATGGTTAAAAGGTGCACGCAATGCTTGCGGGGATGAAGCATGCTTAACGCAAGCATACTCTTCAAGAATTGAAGAAATCAAGCCAGCATCTGGCAATGTGGTCACCCCCTTAGCAAAGATCACCACCCATGAATTACTTGCCCCGGTCGGACATGGGTATCCAGAAGACATTAGCCAGATTAATGGGGACTTGGTCTATTCGCATTACGACAATAGCGGGAACAGAAAAGACATTGTTAATTTCGATTTCACAAGCGGGCGATGGTTCAATTGGGTTGAAGGGAAGAGAGACCCCAAATTAGTCGCCCAAGATTCAAGGTATATTGTTTTTCACACGCCACACTCGGCATCCTTCCCAATTGAGGTCATTAGCCAAAAGACAGGAGCTTCGCTTTCAAAAGTAAAGTTAAAATCATCGGTTCAACAGGCCTTTATTGACGGTGATCACTTAATACTGTTTCAGGCATCGCCAGCACCACCATACGGATACCGGCAAGCCATTGCCATTCTTGAGCTACCATCCCTTAAGTTGATTCAAGAAACCTCCATTCCAGGAGGTACTCTCATTTCTCTTCACGGAAACAGAATATATACAGCTTATTCAGCTAATGCTGCGATGGATCTGATGGTTTACGACCATCATTTCAAAGAACTGGGGCGGATGAAGCTCCCTCAGCCAATTGAAAAGGTAAATTTTCGCTGCCAACCGCAAATTGTGCAAAATGAAAATGATCGTGCTTTGTTGATTGCGAACTGTGGCGAGATGCATGTTCTCAACCTGAAGTCGTTGTCAGTAGAGAGAAGCATCTCAAGGCATTCACTCTTCTACTCCGTTGCGCTCTATAAGGGTTTGATTTTCACAACGACAGAAAAACAGAACGGTATTATGGTATTTGATATGAATTCTGCGACTGAGGTCGCGCAGTTTCAGATCCCTGCAAGCTATTTGTTTATTAAAGGAGATGTTCTACTTGCGGCAGAGGCTCCGGTAAATCGCCTGAAAGATTCGAGCTGGCCGATGCATGTTTATAGGATCAATGCCGATCTCATCCGTTCTGGAGAATGGAAGAATCAATCAATCATCGAAGCCTGCTCTCGGACAAGCCAGGAGATCCAGAATGGAGGCGACATTTACGAAGCCGTCAGGGTTTGCGGGGATAGTGGCATCAACCCCGTCATTAATAGCAGCAATGTTCCTGCCGACGTCCTGCCTCATGCTGTCAATTATGCTATTTAGGCAGCTGCGAAGCGGCGAGGAATACTTGACATTGTCCGGCCATTGCCCGTACACCGCCAAAAAGAGGACATCATCATGACAACAGAACCTATACGCACATCCCGAATCGAAGCCCGTATTGCCCCGGAGGTGCTTGCCGTTATCAAACGTGCAGCGGAACTTCAAGGCCGAAGCGTCAGCGATTTTGTCGTGACCGCCGCGCAGGAGGCTGCGTATCGTACTATTGAAGAAATCGGCATCATCCGCATTTCCGCCGAAGATCAACGCCGTTTTGTAGATTTGCTGCTCAATCCATCCCCTCCACCGCCTGCATTGGTACGCGCTAAAGAAGCCCACGAGCAGTTGATCGATTCAGAGTGACAGGGCGGTTTCGCATAGAGGTTTTAGACTCCAAACACGACCGGGAAAGATTTTCCTGTGGCGTGGAAGTCTTGAACTGTTATTTCCTTGAGCGCGTCACGCAAGATGCGCGCCGCCGCGCAACGGCTTGCTATGTGGCATTGGAAACCGGTACAGACCGCGTTGCCGGTTACTACACCCTTGCAGCTGGCGGCATTCCTTTAACCAATATGCCGGAGGACATTATAAAGCGTCTTCCGCGCTATCCATCGGTACCCTTGCCAGATTGGGACGGCTTGCCATTGATGTTGATTTTCAGGGGCGGCGCTTGAGTGGAGCGCTGCTTTGGGATGCAATTATCCGGGCTTTGCGTTCCGAGGTGGCGGTTTTTGCTCTTGTAGTTGATGCAAAGGACGATCATGCGGAAGCTTTCTATCGCCATCATGGATTTACAAACTTAGACTCTCTCCCTCAGCAACTTATTCTCCCGCTTACGAACATTGCTTCCAAAGGCGAACCGCTTATACGCAGTAGGCGTTGAGCGTATTCTGCGGCATAATGGTATATAGTGTTTGCACATCGTTGTCGTTTTTTAAATCTCCTCACCCTACCTCTCTCCAGCAGGAGAGGAAACAGAAATACCGAATTTTGATATGCGCTGGATATAGGTTGATCACAAAAGGCTTTATGAACAATAAACCAATCGAAGTCCTCAAAGCCGTTTTCGGCTACGACAAATTCAGGGGGCAACAACAGGAAGTCATCGAGCAGCTGATAGCCGGGCAGGATGCTTTGGTTTTGATGCCGACTGGCGGCGGTAAGTCGTTGTGCTACCAGATTCCGTCGCTGATTCGGCCCGGCGTGGGCATTGTGATTTCGCCGTTGATCGCGTTGATGCAGGATCAGGTCAGCGCCTTGCTGCAATTGGGCGTCAAAGCCGCTTTTTTGAACTCAACCTTATCGCTCGAAGAGTCCCGAAAAGTCGAACAGCAGCTGCTTAACGGCGAGCTGGATTTGCTGTACATCGCGCCGGAACGGCTGACTTCGGAGCGTACCGGCGCATTGTTCCAACGCATAAAGATTGCGCTGTTCGCGATTGACGAGGCGCATTGCGTTTCCCAATGGGGGCACGATTTCCGGGTCGATTATCTGCAACTGTCGCTGCTGCATGAGCGTTTCCCCGATATTCCCCGCATCGCTCTGACCGCGACCGCTGACGATAAAACTCGCGAAGAAATCAAATTACGCCTGAATCTGGAGCAAGCGCAGCTCTATCTTAGTGGTTTCGACCGGCCGAACATCCGTTACCGCATTGTACAAAAACAAAATTCCCGCGATCAGCTGATCGATTTTATCCGCGCCGAACACGCCGGTGATGCCGGGATTGTTTATTGCCTGTCGCGCAAAAAAGTCGATGCGACAGCGGAATGGCTCAGAACCAAAGGCGTCAACGCCCTACCCTATCATGCCGGGATGGATGCCGGTTTGCGCGCCAAGCATCAGCACCAGTTTTTGATGGAGGAAGGTTTGGTGATCGTGGCGACCATCGCTTTCGGCATGGGCATCGACAAGCCCAATGTCCGCTTCGTCGCGCATCTGGATTTGCCGAAAAGCGTTGAAGCCTATTATCAGGAAACCGGCCGGGCCGGACGCGACGGCTTGCCCGCCGATGCCTGGATGGCTTACGGCTTGCAGGATGTAATCACGTTGCGCAAAATGCTGCAAGAATCCAACGCCGATGAAGCGCATAAGCGCGTTGAATACCACAAGCTCGATGCGATGCTGGCTTTGTGTGAGCAGGTTCATTGCCGTCGCCAAGCCTTGCTGGGCTATTTCGGCGACCGTCTTGAACAGCCGTGCGGCAACTGCGATACCTGCCTGGAACCGGTTAATACTTGGGACGGAACACTGGCAGCACAAAAAGCGCTGTCCTGCATTCATCGTACCCAACAACGTTACGGCGTCGGCTATCTGATCGATGTATTGCTCGGCAAAGCTACCGAACGGATTACCAAAGCCGCGCATGACAAGCTATCGACCTTCGGCATCGGCACCGATATTGACGAACAACAATGGCATTCGGTGTTCAGACAATTGGTCGCACGCGGCTTGGTCGCCGTCGATTTCGACCGCTTCGGCGCATTGCAGTTGACCGAAGCCTGTCGGCCGATTTTGCGCGGCGAGCAACAACTGATGTTGCGCAAAGATTTAAAAGCCGAGAAAGTTAAAAGCAGCAAGAAAACCGCCAGAGAGTTCGCTAAAGCCGACGATACCCTGCTGTGGAACGCCTTGCGCGCCAAACGCAAGATGCTTGCCGAAGCCCAGGATGTGCCGCCTTATGTTATTTTTCATGACGCAACCTTGATGGCGATGCTGGAAGCCAAGCCGACCAATCGCCAGCAAATGAGTTTGCTGTCCGGTGTCGGCGAACGCAAACTGGAGCTTTATGCCGATGAATTCCTGGCGGTGATCGGCGAGTTTGTCGATATCAACAAAAACGGGCCTATCGGCTTGTCGGATACCATGGCTGAGTCGGTAGCCTTATTCCGCTTAGGTTACAGCGTAAAGCAGATCGCCCTGCAAAGGGAACTGCAAGAAACTACCATTTACGGGCATCTGGCTCAGTCTTTGGAACAAGGGTTGTTGGTGCTGGCCGATGTTGTGGAACTGCCTGAGCAGGAGATCAGCCGGATAGAAGAAGCGATTATCAACTTGCCCGAAGACCAACGGAACGCACTTAAACCGGTTTACGAGCTGTTTGATGGACAATACAGTTATGGTGTTTTGCGATGTATCAGGGCCGCGTTGCAGCATCAAACGGAGTGATTGCAATTTCCCTCTTTGGCCTTGGAATGCGCACATGACGCCGTAGGAGCGGGCCATGCCCGCGATGAAAATGTTAAATCTACATTCGATGAACAATTATCGCGGGCGCGGCCCGCTCCTACGGCGCTTAACTTTAATGGTAGTGACAACCAACAATAACCTCGTCCAATGAAATTTTCGATCATCATCCCAACCTTGAATGAAGAAAAAACCATTGCATCATGCCTGCTGCCGTTGCAGGCTTTGCGCGACAATTGCGAAATCATCATCGTTGACGCCGCCCACGACCAGCCGATTGTTGATTACCCCCATGCCCATCTGGCCGACAAGATCATAAGCTCAGAAAAAGGCCGCGCCCGGCAAATGAACATCGGTGCCAGCCATGCAAACGGAGAACTATTGATTTTCCTGCACGCCGACACCACTCTGCCCGAACACGCCTTGCAACTGATCGAACAACACATCGGCAACAAACAATGGGGCCGATTCGATATTCAATTAAGCGGCAATCATTTCATGCTAAAAATTATCGCCTGGATGATGAATTGGCGCTCTCGTCTGACCGGCATTGCGACCGGCGATCAGGTGATTTTTGTCACCAAAGAAGCGTTTGCAGCCGTTGGACATTATCCCGAAATCGCGTTGATGGAAGACATCGCGTTGAGCAAGGCGCTAAAAACAATCGGCCCACCGATTTGCCTTAAAGCAAAAGTCACCAGCTCCGGTCGAAGATGGGAGCGTTACGGCATTTACCGGACTATACTGCTGATGTGGGGTCTGCGCCTGCGTTACTTCTTCGGCGCAGACCCGCAATTATTGGCCGCACTTTATTCCAGGGGGCAATTTTGGAAACCATAATCCGTTTATCCGCAGCGCTGGGTATTTTCTGCATCATGATCGGCTGGGAATATCTCAGCCCCAGAAGAATCCAACAGATCAACCGCAAACAACGCTGGCCCGTCAATTTGGGGCTCGCCGCATTCAACATAGCGATCATGCGCTTAAGCCTGGGCGGCCTTGCCTTCCTGAGCGCGGTAACTGCCGCAAATCTAGGTTACGGGCTGCTGAACTGGCTGGCCGCACCGGAATGGCTGTCGATTATCGTGACTTTGTTGTTTCTTGATTTTGCGATTTATTGCCAGCATATCGTTTCGCATAAATGGCCGCTGCTTTGGCATTTGCATCAAGTGCATCATACCGACCTGGAATTCGACGCAACCACTGCGGTGCGTTTTCATCCGGTGGAAATCATGATTTCGATGCTGTACAAAGTGCTGTGCATTGTTTTGATCGGCGCGAATCCGTGGGCGGTCATCGCTTTTGAGATTATCCTGAACGGCGCGGCGACCTTTAACCACAGCAACGTCAATATTCCACCGGCCATCGATAAAAAACTGCGCTGGTTGCTCATCACTCCGGACATGCACCGCATTCATCACTCGACCCTGCCAACTGAAACCGATAGTAATTACGGCTTTTCCATTTCCTGCTGGGACAGGCTGTGCAAAACTTATATTGCCGAACCCAATCAGCCTCAAACGGCTATGGATATAGGGTTAAAACCTTTTCGCGAGCAGCATGAATTAGGCTTTTTGCAATTATTGCTCCTACCTTTTAAGGCGTTGCGGCAACGGTGATTCATTTAAAGCTACACAAATTCTAAATAACGTCATCCCGGCAGGGAATGCCGGGATCCAGATCACAGGGATGTGCTGGAGTGAGCCTATGGAAAAACAACCGTGTGTTTATATTCTTGCCAGTCGTCCTAGTGGAACACTTTATATCGGAGTGACATCCAATCTGATCGGACGCGTATATCAACACCGTCAAAATCTAATTCCCGGATTTACCCAACGTTATAATGTACATAATTTGATTTGGTATGAAGTACACGAGCAAATGGAAAGCGCCATTTTGCGGGAAAAACAACTTAAGAATTGGTCTCGCACGGCAAAAAAGCGGTTGATTGAAACGAATAATCCCCTATGGCAGGACTTGTGGCTGGGTTTGACATTGCCATCCTTGGCATCTCGGCAATTGCTCCATGCATTGCTCTACCTCCTGCATCCTTGCAGTCGTGGATCCCGGCAATCCATGCCGGGATGACGTGCTTGTTAATTACCTGATGACCTACAAATACCCCAACGCCGTGCTGATGATTTTCTGCAAAGCTCCGGTTCCCGGCCAGGTTAAAACCCGCTTAATCCCGGAATTAACCGCCGAACAAGCCGCCGAGCTGCATATCGAACTCAGTATAAAAACGCTGCAACGTGCGACCAAAGACAACTTATGCCCGATACAACTCTGGTGCTCGCCGACAACGGAGCATGATTTTTTCACCTCCTTGCAAGCAACTTATCCGATAACTATCGAGCAACAACAAGGAAGCGATTTAGGCCAACGCATGCATCACGCTTTTCGCTCGGCGCTTGCCGGTTATTCCCACGCCTTACTCATGGGCTGCGATTGCCCGTCATTAACCGGACAGGATCTGGAACATGCGTTAGTCGCCTTAACTCAGGAAGATGAAGTCGTGTTAGCCCCCGCGGAAGACGGCGGCTATGTGTTGATCGGACTCAACCGTCCTCATCCTGAACTCTTTGATAATATGCCTTGGGGAACCGCGCGAGTGCTGGACCAAACCCGCTCCCGTATCGAACATTACAAGCTTAGTCATTACGAGCTGAGCAAGCAGTGGGATTTGGACACGCCGGAGGATTTGCGTCGCTATCGGACATTTTCCTCAAGAATGAGAACTGCAAACTTTTAGTGCGTAGGTTGGGCTGACGCAAGGAAGCCCAACGGAACGGCGCTGAAAAGTGTTGGGCTTCGTAGCTCAGCCCAATCTACGGCACTATGACATTGTCTTAAAAGCCATTCTTGTCGACCAAGATTGAAACGAGTATAAGCTATTCATTGCCAGCCAATAGGCCTGTCGATCAATCCGTAGAGGTGGCTATGAAAATCACTGAAATCTGGAGATATCCGGTCAAAACCATGGCCGGCGAAAAACTGCAACGGGTGCGCATCGGACCGCTCGGCATCGAAGGCGACCGCGTCGTACATGTCGAGGATGCTCTTGGGCAAGTGATTACCTCGCGCACCCATCCGCGTTTCCTGGGCCATAAGGGTACGTTGGGATCGGATGGCGAACCGCTGGTCGATAACCGGCCGTGGGACAGCCCCGCGGTCGCCGTCGAAGTAGTCAACATTGCCGGGCCGGGGGCCAAGCTGGTGCGCTACGATGGCGTGGAGCGCTTCGATGTGCTGCCCTTGCTGGTCGCCACCGACGGAGCTATCGCCGCCTTCGGTCACGACCATCGCCGCTTGCGGCCCAATATTGTGATCGGCGGTGTCGAGGGATTGGCCGAGCGTGAGTGGCCGGGCGGTTGCCTGCGCATAGGCGAGGTGCTCATCGGTGTCCAGGACTTGCGTCTGCGCTGCATCATGACCGCATACGATCCCGACACACTGGTCCAAGACAAGGAAATTACCCGCAGCATTTACCGGCGCTTCGACGGCAAGCTCGCACTCAACTGCTTTGTGATTGAAGGCGGCGAAATCACCGTGGGTGATGAGGTGCAACTGGTGCGTGGACGCGCCTGCGCTGAGTCGGTAGCGGCGCCGACTAACTCCGGAATTCTTGGATAACATGCCTTGCGGTACGGAGCGATATTCGATGCTACGAATGACTTACGGCCGCCAAAAATCAAACCAATAATCACTATTCCCTAGCAACTCTGGTATCCGGGGTGCTACTCTTTGATATCCTCCGCCCAAACAGATCTTTCGGGCGGTCATCGCAAGTGCCTTTTCGGCCTGCATGATTCTTCTCATGAAGTGTTCTGCCCGTTCGATCAGATCATTTTCCTGACATAACCCGCTCCCCATGAGAACAAATCCCTATGCCCGATTACTCTGTCATCACTGTCGGTGAGACGAACACCCTGATCCGTTGTTTGCTAAACTCCGATTCACCAAGCAAAGCGAAACTCGCAAGCATCTCCTGGTCCTTAAAACATTTTCTAACGTTTACGCAATCACTGGCGTTGGAGCCATCATGACCGGCCGCGACAATGTCCTTTGGTTACAATGCTGGCGGGATCAGCGAACCGATTTCAACCAGAAAACGGTAAATCACCTGCTTACCAAATTCTGGCCCAGTCTTGACCTGGCTCTGGGAAGCCGAGTGTTTGTCCCCCTCTGCGGCAAGAGCCTGGATATGATCTGGCTTGCAAAACAGGGGCACGAAGTCATCGGCGTTGAGTTGAGTCCTATTGCAGTTCGGGCCTTTTTTCGGGAGAACCGCCTGAAGCCAACTCGACGGCAAGTCGGTAAATTCACTCTGTGGGAACATGGAAAGCTCAGCATTCTATGCGGCGATTACTTCTCGCTGACCATGGGCGATCTGGGACAGATCGATACAGTTTATGACCGGGCAGCGCTGACCGCGCTGCCCGAAGACATCCGCCTGCTCTATGTTGCCCATTTGAGGCTGATCGTACAGGATACAACCAATGTTTTTCTGCTGACCACTGAGGACGCGGAAGAAAAAGAAACCCCAAGCCAAGCCTTTGGCGTTTCCGAAGAAATCAAATCACTATACTCGGAGGATTTCGAGATCAACTTGGCCCATGTTGAGAGCGTGTTCGAGATTGATCCGGAAGCGCCGGATAATCCGCCGGAACGTACAGAGTACAAGGTCTACCGGCTCTCCACCAGATCATGATCATCAAGCTACCCTTTACTAAGCCTGATGATCTCCAACGATGGGTTCTTCGCTGCCTTAATCAATATCCCGGAACTGAGACCTGTTTAAAACCATAAACCCGCCATAGGCCAGGTTAGACAAGCCCAAATATAGAAAAAGAGAGCTATAGCCTTCATCTATGGGAATCTGGTTTACCATCCCGTAAAATTCGATTGAGCCCATCAGCATGACCCAGAACAGGCCTACCCCTATTAACAGGCGATAGTTCTGGATATAGCTGCAAAAACAGTAAGCGCTGAATTGACTCAGCGTTAAATAAATCAGCATCAAACGCAAGTTGCTGGCCAACGGCCCATAAAGTTCACTGTTGTTATCAAAAAATAATGAGCTGCCGCCCGCGGAAATAAGACTGACAACCAGCAGAAAAATAACGGCGGCATTAAAATTGATTGCCGTCAACAGGCTTAGCCATTGCAGACTTTTGTGATTAAAAAATTTGGCGATCATGATCATCTCCATAGAAAAAGATGCCCTTCGCTAATTAGGTGATTGAAGGGCATATAGAGGAGGACAGGTTAGCCGGGGCATCATCCCCGGCCTAATAGGTTTGATTTAAGAAGCCGCGATATGCGAGTCTTTCGAGGTTTTACTACGGTCGCCGTCATCCAGCGTAATTTCGCCAACCAAGGGTTGATCGGCTTCTACATCCGGCTCGGGCGGGTCAATCATCCGGCCTTGCATCAATACGTCGATCTGATGCTTGTCCAGAGTCTCCCAATCCAGCAGGGCGTGTGCCATGTTGTGCAGGATATCGATGTGGTCTTTCAGAATTTGCTCGGCGCGTTGGTAGTTTTCATCGACGACATGACGGATTTCCTCGTCGATGATTTGGGCCATTTTCTCGGACATCGGCTTGGCTTGCGGCCCCATATAGCTGCCTTCGTTATCGCCGTAATCCATAGGCCCGAGACGATCCGACAAGCCCCATTTGGTCACCATGTTGCGCGCCAGCTGTGTCGCGCGTTGAATATCGTTGGACGCGCCGGTAGTGACTTTGTTTTTGCCGTAAATCAACGCTTCCGCGACCCTGCCGCCGAACAGGCTGGAGATTTGGCCGTCCAGCTTATCTTTGTTGGCACTGTATTGGTCGCGTTCGGGCAAAAACATGGTGATGCCCAATGCGCCGCCGCGCGGCATGATGCTGACTTTATAGACCGGGTCGTGGTCCGGCACGATACGGCCGACAATCGCATGACCGGCCTCGTGATAAGCGGTCATCAACAAGTCGTCCCGGGTCATTACCATAGTGCGCTTTTCCGCGCCCATGATCATTTTGTCGCGGGCTTTGTCGAGATCGTTCATCGTGATTACGCGCTGATTGCTGCGCGCGGCAAACAAAGCGCCTTCGTTAATCAAGTTGGCAAGCTCCGCGCCGGAAAAGCCCGGAGTGCCGCGCGCCAGATCGTTGATATTCACGTCATCGGCCAACGGCACTTTGTCGGCATGCACTTTGAGGATTTGCTCGCGGCCCTTGATATCGGGCAAACTAACCTGCACCTGACGGTCGAACCGGCCCGGTCTCAGCAAGGCTTTGTCGAGGACATCGGCGCGATTGGTCGCGGCGATCACAATGATGCCTTCGTTACCGCTAAAGCCGTCCATTTCGACCAGCAACTGGTTCAAGGTTTGTTCGCGCTCGTCGTTACCGCCGCCCGTGCTGCCATTGCCGCGATGCCGACCGACCGCATCGATTTCATCGATAAAAATAATGCACGGTGCACGCTTTTTGGCTTCAACGAACATATCGCGCACCCTTGAGGCGCCGACGCCGACAAACATTTCCACAAAATCGGAACCGGAGATCGAAAAGAACGGCACCCCGGCTTCACCGGCAATCGCTCTCGCCAACAGGGTTTTACCGGTACCCGGCGGGCCGACCATCAACACGCCGCGCGGAATTTTGCCGCCCAACACTTCGTATTTACCTGGGTCTTTTAGAAAATCGACCATTTCCACGACATCCTGCTTGGCTTCTTCAACCCCGGCGACATCGGAAAAACGCACCTTGATCTGATCTTCGGCCATTAGTTTGGCTCGGCTTTTACCAAAACCCATTTGCCCTGATCCGCCCGTTTGCTTGCGCATGAAGTAAACAGCCAAGCCGACCAACAACAGCATAGGCGCCCAGGAAATCAGGATCTGGACAAAAGTCGAAGGTATCTGCGGCCGCTCAACCTTGATTTTTACGCCGTATTCCAACAGTTCGTCTATCAGCCGTGAGTCATTCGGATTGTAAGTGGTAAAACGCTCGCCATTGGTGCGGCGGCCTTCCACACTGTTGCCGTCGATCACCACTTCCGAAATGCTACGGTTGCGTATACTGTCGATAAAGTCCGAATAGGACACCGCGTAATTTTGTTCGGAGTCCGGCGAAGAGCGACTGAACACGCCGTATAACAAAATGCCGACCAATATTAATATCGCGATGCGAACAAAATATGTCTTCATAACTTTCTCCTTTCCGGGCGGCAATCAATTTTCATTGCTAAAGTATTTGAAAAAATCGGAGTCCGGCTTTAATACCAGGGTATCCTGAGTCTTTTCAAACGCTGTCTGATAAGCCTGCAAGCTGCGATAAAACGCATAGAACTCGGCATTTTTGCCGAAACTTTTCGCATAAATATCGGCGGATTTGGCATCGCCTCGACCTCGAATATTTTCCCCATCGCGCCGGGCATTTGCCAAAATCACCTGTTTTTGCTTATCGGCTTCGGCGCTGATTTGCTCGGCGGTTTCCGCACCTTGCGAACGAAACTCCCGCGCCACCCGCTCCCGTTCGGCGCGCATGCGCTGGTAAACCGAATTGCTGACTTCCTGCGGCAAATCGATACGCTTGATGCGGATATCGATCAGCTCAATGCCGAACTTGGCGGCCACCGGCGATAGTTTGTGCAGCAAGGTGCGGCGCAATTCGCTACGGTCTTCCGAGATCAGCTGTTTGATCGTGCGAATGCCGAATTCACTACGCATCGCGTCTTTCATGATTTGGTCGAGGCGCAAATTGGCTTGATATTCATCGCCGCCGACCGTGGTGTAAAAAAGACCCACATCACCTATTTGCCACGTGGCAAACGAATCAACAATCACATTCTTCTTTTCGGAGGTAAGAAAACGCTCGGACTTAGCATCCAAGGTCAGCACACGCGCATCAAATGTACTGACATTATTAATGATGGGGGTCATAACATGGAGTCCCGGCTTAAAGTCTGAAACGACCATTTGACCAAGACGAAACAAAATGGCTTTTTCATGTTCGTTGACATAAAAAACCGATAGATAGGCCAGCAGTAACAGACTGAAACTGACCGGCAACAAGATTTGTGTTCTGCTCATGGTTTGCTCCGGCTTGGACGTAAGTTGCTGATAGCCGCTTTGGGGCTGTTATTTTTTTCAGTTGCAGCGGGTTCGGTAGTGATTTGCGCTTCCGGCGCTTTGCTTTCCGCCGTCAGGTGCGAGGCCGTATTTTGCAAAGGCATATACAACTGCGGTGCGCTTTGACCGGCATCGACAATGATCTTATTGGTGCTGCTGAACAATTTTTCCCTGGCTTCCAGGAATAAACGTTTGCGGGTAATCGCCGGGGCTTTTTCATATTCGACCAGCAACTGGTCGAAGCGCTCGGTTTCGCCTTTGGCTTTGGCGACTTTTTCCGCTTCGTAGGCTTCCGCTTCCAGCAACAGACGAGACGCCGCTCCGCGCGCTTTCGGAATAATCTCGTTGCTGTAGGCTTCGGCCTCATTAATCAAGCGCTGCTTGTCTTCCCGTGCCCGAATCGCGTCTTCAAAAGCGCTCTGCACTTCTTCCGGCGGCTGGGCGTCCTGCAAATTGACGCTGGCAATAATGATTCCGGCTTTGTAGTCATCCATTGCGGCCTGAATGTCGCGTTTGATCTCTGCAACAATATCGCTACGCCCTTCGGTCAATACATAATCCATATTATTACCGCCGACCACCGCACGCTCGACGCTTTCGGTCAGCTGCTTCAGTACGGCTTCGTTGTTCTTGACGTTAAATAGATAATCCCTGGCATTGTTGATTTGGTATTGCACAGCCAATCGCACGTTGATTATGTTTTCGTCGGTCGTCAGCATCAACGACTCTTGCGGAATAAGCGCCGACTTGCTGCCTCGGCCGGTATCCCGGTAACCGACTTCGATAAAACGTTGCTGCTCGACATTAACAATTGCGACCTTCTCGATCGGCGCGGGAATATGCCAATGCGGCCCCGGCTGGGTCGTTTCGTTGTAGGCGCCAAAGCGGGAAACCACGCCTCGATTACCTTCGTCAATAATATAGACGCCGCTGGACAGCCAGATCAGCAACGAAGCGCCGCCGGCAATGCCGACAATGTTCGACGCAGAGAATTGGTCTTTATGGCTGAGAAAATAGTCGGCCGATTTCCGGCAAAACGCTTTCCAGTGTTTTTCAAACTCAAACTTCCAGTCCGGCTGCTGGGTTTGTTTGGTGGTGTTGTGTTTTTCTGATGACATAATCACTCCTCATGTTGCTGTATCTCAATCTGGTTCAGTAGCTGTCGTTGGGCTCAAGAAACAGCATCAGGTCGCAACCAAACTGGTTTTTAAGCTTCTTTAATGCTTCATTTTGTATCTGCCTGACTCTCTCCCGGCTTACCTGTAGTTGATCGGCAACGGCCTGCAAGGTCATTTCCGTGTGGTTTCTTAAGCCAAATCGCATCGTTAGAATCGCCGCTTCCTTATCCGGTAAAGTTGCGACTATCTGGTCGAGATACCGGCCCAAACTGCGATCGATCAACTCATCCAGCGGCAGTGCAAATTGCCGTTGTTTCATGCGCGCCATCAGCGTCTGGCCTTCGTCTTCTTCGTTATCTTCGACCGCATCCAGCGAATGGGTGGCTTGGTAATAACTCCTGATGGTTTTGATTTCGTCTTCGCTTAAATCGCAGAGACTTTTCAATTGTTCGATACTGGGCCAGCGCTCGGTTTGCAGATAAGCTTTGCGCATTGCTTCAAATACCGCGCCTGCTCTTTCGGCCAAAGCCACCGGTAATCGTACGATTTTCTCCTGCTTAACGATCAACCGCGAGATGGCCTGTTTAATCCACGGAAGCGCATAGGTCGAAAACTGGAATCCGCGATAAGGATCAAAACGTTCTACGGCTTTGATCAGGCCGACCACGCCTTCCTGCACCAAATCGTCAGAACTCAGCACTGTGGTTTTGTGCTTATGGGCGACAAATGCCACCAAGCCGATATTATCGGCAATCATTTGCTGTCTAAGCCGCCGCAAGGATTGAGCCGCTTGACCGAGCTTATGCAGGTACTCGTGTCTAGATATGATCATGGACTGGCACAAAACGGATACTTCAATCAGAAAGCCGGGTAAAAAATGCAGGTTGGATAGCGAAGACCTGGCTGAGGGATTCTCCAGCAAATGCTGGATAGTTTGACCAAGATCAAGCTGTACAAAATTAGCACCTTGTACAATAATCGCATCGACTGTTCTGTCGCTGACGATTTCAGAAATATCCAGGCCATTATTCAAATGAATCAGCCACTGTTTGAGCAAAAAGTCCGACGCTTCCTCATCTGCCAATAGCAGCAACAATAGATTCTGTCTGGCTTGCTCCATATTCATTGCAAGCGTCGGCAGCTCGGCTTCGCTTAGCATGGTAGCGTCTGGATCAGCGGCATTGAGTACGGCTTCTATCATGACTTGTCCTGTTAATGTTTTTTAACGTGGTAATAAAATTACTCCAACTGTACAATATTTGTCAAACTTTTTTATATACAAAACATAAACAATGTACTCAATTAAAACCATCACTACATTGACCGGACTTTCTGCCGAGACTTTACGAGCCTGGGAACGCCGCTACTCGGGTATCAGCCCCGCGCGTAGCGACAATGGCCGCCGTCTGTATTCTCAACAGGAACTGGAAAAATTAACGCTGCTCGCCCAACTGACGCGCAACGGCCACACCATCAGCAAAATCGCCGGTTTAAACTGCGATGCGTTGCGCGATCTGCAACAGAAAGCACAAGCCGCGCATAAAGATTCGTCGCATCCCCTGCTGGACCAGATTATCGAAGCTCTCATGGATTATCGTATTGACCGCTGTGAACAGCTGTTGAAGCGAGCGCTGGTGGCTAGCGAGCCCTTGGAATACGCCCGTGACATTTTATTGCCCGCGCTGAAAAAAGTAGGTGAACTTTGGCATGAAGAAAAATTGAGTATCGCCCAAGAACATATGTTTACCTGTTGCGTCAATCGCATCGTATTTAGCATGGTCAACAACCTGCAAAATGTATCAGCCGGCAGCCCGGCCATATTGTTCGCCACTCCGAGCGGGGAGCCGCATGAATGCGGCATCCTGCTGAGCTGCCTGCTGGCGGCCGCTCAGCAATACCGATGCTATTACCTGGGTGCGAATTTGCCCGGTAAGGATATTGTCGAAGCGACTCACCATTTACAACCCGACATCATCGTCATCGGTTTAGTGAAAACCCCGCCCGAACCGGACACCATCGAACAACTGCAAATCGTCCTCACGGCAAAAGAAACAGCGACCGCGACTGTCTGGATAGGCGGCAATGGCGCGCAATATTGGCACCCGCATTCGACATCGCCGGGCTGCGAACTGATCAAAGACATCGATCATTTTTACAGTAAAGCCCGGCAATGGATGCTGCTGGATAAGACTTAATAGCGCGCTCCGTAGAGCGTTTAAGAGGTATACGTTGCCGGGTTTAAATCTACGGCAATCATATCTTGAAGCTAAATATTTGTATAATAATGACTTTCTATAGAACAATAGGTTTTTACTATACTGTCCAGATTCGGAGGGTTACGAGCGATGCTGAAAGCAGACCTCTCTTAATTACTGTATTTTTTGCCCAAGCTTACGACATTGCCGCCGCGCGCCAGTTTGATTAGTTGTTCGTTATAAAGCGCCGCAATTAAATTAGCCTGATATACCATGCCGACCAAGCGATTTTCGTGATTGACAATCGGAATTTGCCGGTAACCCTGATTTGACATCAATGGAATAAGATCGGCTATATGGGTATTTTCCGGCAGCACACAAACGGAGGTCGTCATAATATGCCCGACTGCTTCGGGTTTATCGGTCGATACGTTTGGAGTACGGCGGATAAAAGCCCGAAACTTGTCCTGAAAAGTTTCATCAGCGCCCACGCTAATAAACTTAAAAAAGTCGTTCCAGGTAATAATGCCGATAACACGCCTCGCCCTGTCAATAACCGGCATGGCTTTGAGCTTTTCGTACTGCATGCTTTTCCAGGCTTCTTCAACTTCTGTTCCGTATTCGACTGTCAGTATATTCCTGACCATAATATCGGCGCAGGTGATATTGCCTCTATAGCGTTTAAAGCTTTGCATCTGGGCATGAGTCAATAATTTGCTTAAATCCGCAGTAGAGACGTCCATAAACATATCCATGTTTTCCAACGCTTGCCCCACATCTTGTACTGAAATGCCGGTGCGCTGAGAAGCTTGAATGTCGGTACTGCGTTGATGCTTTTTATCGTTAGTTGGGTAAGAAATACTGGGATATTCATGACGCAATAGCCAGCGGTTAATCGCAATCGCCATAATCATCATGATGGCTACGTTTAAGCCGACCGGCATCAGCACAAATCCATATCCCAGTGAAGTAATCGGATCGCCCGCCATGACCGGCGTAAGGGCTGTCGCTGCGCCGGGCGGATGCAAGCATTTAAACAACAGCATGGCCAGAACACTCCCACCGACCGCACAAGCCGATGCGAAAACGCTATGGGTAAATACCTGCGCGCATATTACGCCGATGAGAGCTGATACCAGTTGCCCGCCAACCAGCGGCCAAGGTTGCGCAAGCGGACTATTGGGAATGATGAATAAAATCACCGCGGATGCGCCCATAGAGGCAACAACAATCGGGTATGCCGGGTTTGAACTGAATTGCTGCGTTATCCATGCGGTCAGCAAGATCACGCTGAAACATGAAATAACGGAAATAAGCTTGCCTTTGCGGCTTAAGCCGACCGGATCAACAGTTATAAATCGAAAAAACGGCTTAATGTTCATCATCGGCGACATCCTTCAAGTCGGTGAAACGGTAAAAGCATCCGCGTAAATATCGGCAGATGCGGCGCCTTTGAGAAAGGTCATTTTTTTCATTTGGTTGACCATTTCAGGATGGCCGCAGAGAAATATGCGCCAGCCTTTTAAATCGGTCAGAGAAGCCAACGCAACGTCGTTGACACGTCCGTGGATGAAACCTTCAGGAACATGCTTGCCTGATATGCAAGGCATGTATTGGAAATTTTCATGCTGCTCGCTAAGTTGGCGCATTTCATCAACACGGTAAAGATCTTCAACTTCACGACTGCCATGAAACAGGTAAATGGGACCGGTATGACCCTGTGCAAGCGCATCGGTCAGAATACCGGCCAGCGGCGCCAAGCCTGTTCCCGTGCCGACCAGAAGCAGGCCTTGTTCGTGTCTTTCGGGCAGGTAAAAACAATGTCCGCGCGGTTCGGATACCGCAATGCTGTCCCCTACTTTGATTTCATCATGCAGCCATTCGCTAAACCTGCCGTTGGGTAAGCGGCGAATATGAAATTCAAGAGTATTCGATTGTTGCGGGATATTGGCAATCGAATAGCTGCGCGTCAGCCCATCGGGTCTTTGTAAATTAACAAATTGTCCGGCATTAAATTCGAACGCATCCTTAAAAGCGATGATCAGCAGCAGCGTATTTCTATTGAGCATTTCGTTCGCGACAACCGTTCCTTCAGTATAGAACTCCGATTGATCCGGCAGTTTAATAACCATGTCCTGTTCCGGGTGACACAGACAGGCAAGAAAGTGATTACGCTTTTTTAATGTGCTCTTTAAACCGGCCTGAGCGGCTTCCGGCGGCGGGGTATCGGGACTGCGCACCATGCAACTGTGACAGGTGCCTTTTTTACAGGCGTAAGGAATATTAACATTTTCGCGTAACAACGCATCCAGCACTGTTTCATCCGGTTGGCAAAAATAAGCCGTTTCTTCAATCGTTAATTTGTACATGACTCTACCGTTTAAACCGGCTTCATAATCTTTTAAAGGTCATGAAGCCGTATTGTTGTGATTATCGGCCTAATACATCGTTGCGTGTGGTTTCGCATATCGCCACCACTTCGGTAATGAGCTCTTGCGGGACATTTAATTCGTTCAAAGTTGCTCCCAAGTTTTCTACAACGGCGTCGAAATGGCTGTCGTCCAAGCCCATCTTAACAAGGTGCGCATGACCCTTTCTCATGTCTTCCCCGGTATAGTTATGAGGACCGCCAAAGGCCATCGTCAAAAAAGCTTTTTGTTTGGCCGCTTGTTTTTCCATGTCAACGTTGTCGAAAAAATGGTTGATACGATCATCGTTCAGAACCTTTCGGTAAAAAATATCAACGGCTGCATTGACTGCCGGTTCTCCGCCTATTCTTTCGTAAAGCGCTTTACTCATGATTACTTCCTCATTGTTTTTTATGTCAGTCATTATGATGTCCTTAATTGTTATATATCCTGTTGGTAACCAAACACGGTTGGCGACGAACAAAGAATAGCAACTTAATACATCTTATACAACTTAAATGCGTTAAAACTTATTTTTAAGTTATAACTGTTTTTCACTGCTCCTGTTAATTGCCGGAGTTCAATTCCCTTACTGCAATGATGCCTTCTGACTT
This sequence comes from Methylobacter sp., assembly GCF_036845245.1. Taxonomy (NCBI): domain Bacteria; kingdom Pseudomonadati; phylum Pseudomonadota; class Gammaproteobacteria; order Methylococcales; family Methylococcaceae; genus Methylobacter; species Methylobacter sp. The sequence continues at coordinate 11,903 of NZ_DAIUEH010000053.1, read as the reverse complement.
CTCCAGCAAATGCCAAAAGCCGTATAATTCTTTACCCATTGATTTTAAAAGCCATCTGTTAACTTTAATTCATCTAGCTATGAAAACTGCCGGCATCCTGCTTTGCCTGATTTTAATCATTATTGTTCACGGCGCTATCGACTGGTTTTCCAACCGGCCACAGGATGCTGGTGCCGATGTACCGGCCGGCAAGCTGATGAGCTTATCTTTTGCATCGTCCAGGGAAGGCTTTAAATTTCCGTTACCTGAGCATATTGACGAAGATTTGGGGCTATTAGCGGATAAGACTTATAGCGTACGCACTTATTCCACGCTGGGTGGCGAAGCCACGCCTGATATTGCGCGTAAATATGGCGTCAAGATGATTCAGGGCGGTTGGCTGGGGCCTGACCATAACAACAATAAAAAAGAAATCGCCGCATTGATCGAATCGGTTAATGCGCACCCCGATGTGGTCCAACGCATCATCGTGGGTAATGAGGTATTGCTTCGGCGCGACATGGATATCGACAGCCTGATCGGTTATATCCGGCAGGTCAAACAGGCGGTTAAACAACCGGTCTCATACGCCGATGTTTGGTCGATCTATATGAAATACCCCCAGCTGATCAATGAAGTGGATTTTATTACCATCCATATACTGCCTTACTGGGAAGACGAGCCGGTTCCGGTTGAACGCGCAGCCGGCCATATTGAGAAGGTCGTTCAACAGATCAAGGATAAAGCGCTCAGCATGGGGCAAAACAAGCCTATCCTGATCGGGGAATCCGGCTGGCCCAGTGTCGGGCGACAGCGCGGCAGCGCTGTACCGAGCGTGGTCAATTCAGCCAAATTTATCCGCAGCCTGCTTCAGGTAGCCACTCGCCATAACTTCGACTACAACATCATCGAAGCCTTCAATCAACCCTGGAAAAATGATTTTGAAGGCGTGGCCGGTGCTAATTGGGGATTATTGTCGGCTGATCGTAAACCGATTTTCCCTTTAACCGGCCCGGTCTGCGAAAACCCCGCTTGGCCGCTGCATTTTGCTTTAACGACAGGCTTGTGGTTACTGATTGTCGCGGTTTACTCTAAAAGACTGCAAGATGTTTCTCTGCCCCGTGTGCTAGTGTTTTTAACCTTGACGCAAGTGCTCGGCGTTTGCCTGATAACGCTGGCGAACTTTCTGTGGCACACCAGTTACAGCCATTGGCAGCGTGCTTACACGCTATCGATGATTGCCGCGAATACGGCATTGGCCGGATTGCTGATCCAACGCTTTTATGATGTTTTGGCCGGCAAGCCGGATGTGCAGCAATTAGCGGCCCGATTGAGAAGCGGCTACCTGTTTTTCATACTGCTGGCGCTTTATAAAACCTATAGTCTAGCCTTCAATGGGCGCTATCTGAGCTTTCCGGTCGAGCAATTCGCTATTCCTGCGCTTGGCATATGCAGTTTGATGATTTGTCTGTGGATTCGTCAGCGGCGGTTAAAATACCAAATTTTGGAATTCGACAGTCTCATCGGCGCGGATTTATCAACCCGTCACGATCGCATTCTTGTCTACTTGATCAGCATCGGCGCTATCGCCTTGGTGTTGGGCGAGACCAAGTCGTTTATGGAAGGGCATGATTTCATGTTGGAACATCCGTTTTTTTACGAAGGCTTGCCGTTCGCGTTAGGCTATACCTTTCATAACCGGCAGTTGCTGACCTGGTTGCTTTGGTTGTCCATCCTGTCCGTCCCATTCCGGACCAAAGCCGCCGATAAAGTTCAGGCTTAAAACATGCGTTTTTGCAGGTGCTTAATTATTATCCTCGACCTTCGCTTTTAAAGCGTTTATCCCAACAAACCCGATCACCAAAACCAATAGCCCACCGGCTATCATCACCAGTATTTTAGTGACCGGAACGCCCACCAGGAATACAAAGCGCTGTTGCTGTTGATGCCCCATATCATCCTTCAACATAATATTAAGCCTGTAGATGCCACGCTGCCGGATGGTTTGCGAAATTGAAGCAAGACCGGTATCGATAGCTTGCTCGGGCTGCTGCTTAATTACGGTAAACGCCTCCGAGGGATTTAACCATGAGGTCAATGCCGCCAATTCCAGTGTGACTAAGGTCTTACCCTGCTTCTCTTCCAGCGGTTCCACCGCCAGCGCTATTTGTCCAAGCTCAGGAAAAAAATGGCAAAAGTGTTTGCCTTCCAGCTCCGGCTGGAACTGGTAACCGCTTATTCGTAATTGGGTATCGCCCACGGTCAGGAAACAGCTATTGTTGTGATCGACGCCGTTATGAGCCAGTGCCGGTTGATGAATCATTAAACTGAACAGTGAGATGATCAGAAGGAGAGTGCGGTACGCCCTGCTTGGTTGGGTTATCAAATATTTCAAAATACTTTCCGCCAAATCAAAAACACTAGTGTATCAATTTATCGCGCCGCTTACGGCTCGGTCATTAAAATTTAATCAGGCCGACAGGCTAACAATGCTAGAATTTTGACCTATAAACCGCATTTCTTTCCGTTATTTCTGGAGCATCAATGGGCCCTCATTATCTGAACCGTTTCTTTACCCCCAAATCCGTTGCTATCGTTGGTGCATCCGAGCGCGAAGAAAGCGTAGGCTACCGACTGTTGCTTAATATGCAGGAGGCCGGCTTTAAGGGCGGGCTTTACCCGGTCAACAACAAACGCGAAACCTTATTAGGCTTAAAGGCCTATCCCGATCTGAACGCCATTCCCGAGGATATCGACCTGGTCGTAATTTCCACGCCCGCGCCCAGCGTTCCGGGCGTTGTGCGCCAGTGCGGCGAAAAAGGCGTCACTTCAGTCATCATTATCAGCGCAGGCTTCGGCGAGCTGGGCGCGGAAGGCAAGCGGCTGCAACAGGAAGTGCTGGACATCGCGCATCGTTACAGCATCCGTATCATCGGCCCGAACTGCCTCGGCGTTGCCCGCCCCAACGGACAGCTTAATGCAACTTTCGGCGACGGCACGATTAAAGACGGCAGTCTGGCACTATTGTCTCAGTCCGGTGCGGTATGCACGGCGATTCTGGATTGGGCAAAATCCCAGGACATCGGTTTTTCAACCGTGGTATCGATGGGCGGCGCGGCGGACATCGATTTTGGCGAGGTGCTGGATTATCTGGCGACCGACAGCAAAACCACCGGCATTTTGATGTACGTCGAAGGCATACGCGACGCCCGCCGTTTTTTGAGCGGCCTTAAAGCGGCGGCGCGGCTAAAGCCGGTAATCCTGATTAAATCCGGCCGCCATGAAGCCGGTTGCAAGGCGGCAATGTCGCATACCGGCGCGATGGTCGGCGGCGATAATGTGTTCGATGCGGCGATTGCAAGGGCCGGTGTGGTCAGGGTTTACAGTATTAATGAACTGTTTTCCGCGGCCCGCGTGCTGGCCAACAACTACGTGGTTAAAAAAGACCGTCTGGCGATTATCACCAACGCAGGCGGCCCCGGCGTGATGAGTACCGACCGCGCCGAGGATGTCGGCGTGCAAATGGCGGAACTGAGCCCCGCCAGCGTCACCGCACTGGATGAGGTTTTACCGATACATTGGTCTCATGCCAATCCGGTCGATATTCTGGGCGATGCGACTTCCGAGCGTTACCAGAAAGCGCTGGAAATCTGCCTTAAAGATAAAAATATCGACGGCATACTGGTCATTCTAACGCCCCAGGCAATGACCAATCCGACGCAGGTCGCCGAATGCATCATTGAGGGCGCCAAAACCAGCAAGAAACCGGTTCTGGCTTCATGGACCGGCGGCGCGCGGGTTCAGGAAGGCCGCAACCTTTTCGCCAACAGTAAAGTGGCCCACTTTAGTACGCCGGAAATCGCTGTCGATGCGTTTTCATTCCTGGCCAGTTATAACCAAAATCAAATCCTGCTGAAACAAATCCCATCGCCTACTACCGACGAACTGGCGGCTCCCGATGTTACCGGTGCGCGCTTAATTATTGAACGGGTGCTTGCGGAAGGCCGACAGGTCTTAACCGCGCAGGAAGCCAAAGCCATCCTGGCCGCGTTCCATATTCCGGTCAACCAGACGATCAAGGTTTCCAGCGCCAAAGATGCGATGATTGCAGCGGAAACGATGCGCTTTCCGGTGGTGTTAAAAGTCAATATGGCCGAATTCAGCCATAAATCCGATATTGGCGGCGTACGGCTTAATATCAACAGCGTTCAGGAAATTTCGCACCATTACCTGGAAATGGAAACCGCAATCAAACAAAAACATCCCGAAGTTACCGAAGTCGGCATGACGGTTGAACCGATGTTCAAATCGCCCAGCGGCCGTGAATTGATGATTGGCGTGGTCAGGGACCCTGTATTCGGCCCTGCAATCAGCGTCGGCTTGGGCGGCACGATGGTCGAAATATTAAAGGACAGTGTCGTCGCGCTACCGCCGCTGAATGCCTATATGGTTGAGCAAATGATTGCCAAAACCAAGGCGGCCAGATATTTGGAGGCGTTCCGCCAATTGCCGGCCGCCAATAAACAAGCGCTGGTCGATGTGTTGCTGAATGTATCGACCATGGTCAGCGAGCTGCCGGAAATTTTAGAGCTGGATATTAACCCGCTGATCGTCGATGAGCACGGCGTCATGGCGGTTGATGCCCGGATTAAAGCGGAAACGTCGCATCAACTGACCGCTTATTCGCATATGGCGATCCATCCTTATCCGCATCAATTAATCCAGCACCATCAATTATCGAACGGCGCGAATATTATGATCCGGCCCATCCGCCCAGAAGATGCGGGCATGGAAAAGGATTTCGTGCATCGCTTATCCGAACACACCAAGTATTTCCGCTTTATGCAGGCCTTGCAGGAATTGACGCCGGAAATGATCGTGCGTTTCACCCAAATCGATTATGACCGCGAAATGGCCTTTGTTGCGGTCACCGAAGATGTCAATCTGCCGGATGAATTGGGCGTGGGCCGTTATATGGCCAACCCGGACGGCCATTCGGTGGAATTCGCGCTGGTCGTTGCCGACGACTGTCAATGCATGGGCATAGGCACCCGGCTGATGAAAGCCTTGTTACAATCAGCCAAATCCAAAGGCATAGCGTTCTTTGAAGGCGAAGTACTGGCTATTAACAAGCCAATGTTATCGCTGGTGAGCAAGCTAGGCTTCAGCATTGAAACAATCGCCGGCGATCAGGAAGTGGTGCGGGTTGTTAAGGATTTGCGGCAGTAATTTATCTCTGCCTGACAACGATCGGAATTTGCGAATGCGTCATGATCATGGATAATCGTTTTTCCCCCTAATTATCTGAAAGCATTTGAATGTCGAGGTCTAAGGTATGAAAAAACGCAATTACATCCTGGCAGTTATGTTCATTGTAAGTGGCTGTATGTTTCAAGAACCTGATTATTTGAAAGTGATAAGCGCGACTGAATTGAACCAACTCATGCAACATGAGGATATATTCCTGGTTGACGTTCACACGCCCGAACAAAAGCACATCAAAGGTACTGATCTTTTTATTCCTTATAACGAAATCGAGAAATACAAAGACAAATTTCCAGCAGATAAACACATAGCCATTTATCTGTATTGCGAGGGCGGCCCGATGGGAATTGCTGCGGCAAAGTCTCTTCATGGATTAGGTTACGATAACTTAACTAATCTTAAAGGAGGAGCAATGGCTTGGAAAAAAGCGGGTTTTGGTTTTGAATAAACAGATGCGCTTTGCTGTTGAGTACGGAAACTCTCTGCCGAACGGGATTTAAACCCCGCTCCCGGATCATTAAGAAGGGATGTAAAATATTAGTTTTAGATAATAATTTGTTGGGCATCACCGATTTATGAAAGCCCTCGGATTTGGAGAACGTGACAATGAAAACTCGAATAAATCACAAAAGAGTTGCCGACAAAATAGAAACTGTGTCGATGGGATTAGGCATTACTTCCAGCATTGTAGCGGCGGGTGCAGCATTAGCTACACCAACCGGATTCAGTGCGATAGGCGTCGCTCTTGGAATAACGAGCGCACCTTTGATCGTTACCGCAGCTCCGATCATCGGGACTGCCGCAACGGTTACCGGGATCATTTCGGGTGGGGCATACTTCTATTCGAAATGGATATCGAAGAAGGCTAAAGAAAAATCCGGGGAATAAGTATAACAGCCCTGTAGGCTGGAATAAGCCGGTTCGAGCGGCAGCGAGAACCGGCATTTCCGGCACGTCCCCTTGGATGGCCTTATCCCGGCCTACATCTTTTGCCCCAACCCATCAAACCCAGCAATAAAATAACCATTGCCCAAATAACCGGTTTGTCGCCCCATTTCGCATACGGCGTCATGCCACCCATCGGGATTATCGTTCCGGTTAACGCTGTTTCCTGGAACAAAGGAGCCTGATTGATAATTTCACCCTTTGGCGAAACTATCCCGGTCATACCGGTATTTGTCGCCCGCAACAAAAAGCGCCCGGTTTCCATCGCCCGCATTCTTGCCATTTGCATATGCTGGTGCGGCTCTATCGAATTGCCGAACCAGCCGTCATTGGTCACGTTAACCAGGTAAGCGGCGTCAGGCAATCCTCGAATGCTTAGGTCGCCGAATACGTCTTCATAACATATCAACGTTATAAAGGGATAACCGCCCGCTTTCAGCAAAGGCTGGTTTAGCGCCCCGGGCGTGAAATTCCCCAGTCTTATATTTATCTTGTTCAGCACAAAACCGGATAAGGGCTGTAGCGGCAAATATTCCCCAAAAGGCAATAAATGGGTTTTACGATAGATGCCTTCTTCGTTGCCTAAGGTTATCACGGCATTGAAGTTCTTCTTCGGGCTCGTTTCCTGCACTGGGACGCTGATGATTAAATCGGTATTGTGCAGCTTGGCGTCGTTACTTAACGGCGTTAAAAAAGCATCTTTAACCTGCTCCAGATAGGCGGGAATCGCCGTTTCCGGCCAGATAACGATATTGGAATCCCAGTGTTCTTCAGTCATCCTTTTATATTTCAACAGCGTATTTATTTTGTTTTCAGGCCGCCACTTTTGATCCTGCGCGATATTGCCTTGAATCATCGAAACGCGAATCGGATGGCCGATTTCATATGTCCAGCTTATATTCCGCAGTAAGCCGCCCATGCCCCACAAAGCAACAAGCACCATGATTAGCTGTAGGGGCGATTTCAATCGCCCGGCATCAATAAAGCCGTCACCTAAAGATAAAGGAAATACAGGCTTTACATTTACTCCTACTCCCCGGCTGGCGTTTAGTAAAAGCAAAATATCCGACCATTTAATCACGCAAAAAACTTCCACAGTAATTGAGGCCGTTAATGCCGCAATAAAACCGGTACCGTAAACGCCCAATACCGGTATATATCCAGCCAGAGGCGTTTCCAATTGGGAATAAGCAATATGCAACCAGGGAAACCCGTTGAACACCCAATAGCCCCGAAGATATTCAACGAATATCCAAATAAGCGGCATTAACAAGATCCGGACCGCTGCCTTATTTACCGGATTTATTTTTACCGAAAGATAACCGACCAGAGCCGGAAATATCGCCCAAAAACCAGAAAACAAGCCGGTCAGCAGACTCGCCTCAAGCATACCGGCTCCGCCAAAATCGTGCATGCTGATATAGACCCAGGATACCCCGGAACCGAATGCGCCCAAGCCGAATAAATAGCCGCGCATGGCTGCACGCTTAGTCGATATGTTCCGGAAAGAAGCGAATAAAAACCCCAACGCTACCAGCGTCAAACAGGAATAATCAAAAGGAGCAAAAGATAACGTGAATAAAATACCGGCAATTGGGGCGCAAAAATCCCAATACCGACTGTTTGAGTATTTCATGTTTTATTTTTAAACTTGTAAATGAACGCTCATTGAAATTAACTGTCATAATATCAAAAACGTCACGGGATAGTTTTGCTGCTTGTCCCGTCTTAAGTGGGAAATCCGTCAATATCAAACATATCCCACGCCCCTGTTTATTATAAGGAGCATATTGTGAAAGTTGTTAAAATGCCCGGACCAATGCGCATGGTGTGGGGAAGCGTAATAGCCTATTGGTTGGCAGGAATTGTCAACCCTGCTTTTATTGCAATTGCGGTAATGATTGCACTGTTTATCCCAATCCTGATCGCTGACCCTTTTTTTCCGAGCCAGCCTGAAGAATAAAGGTTGGTATTGCCGCACATATTTTTTGTATGAGGCAAGCCATGAAAATATCCCTGTTTATTTTTGTACTATTGTCGCTGTGTTCGCTTAATGCCGTCGGCAAAAAACTCTATAAATTTCAGGACGAGCAAGGCATATTCCATTTTACCGATAATCCGGCCGAAGCGGCTCGAAACAAGGACCAACAAAAACTTGAGGTCAGACAGCTTAAAGTCGCACCCAAGCAATTAGTCTGGCTATTGCAGTCGGGCGAAGAGCGGCATCCGCAGTATTATATTCGCAATGATTATGCAGGCCCGGTCGAAGTTGAAATCAACTTTTCCGAACGGGACAATGTTAAAGCCACGCCCGAGCTGCCTGGACGGTTTGTCGTTGAGCCTGGAAAATCGGACACTCTTTTTCAAATAAATGCTCTCAATGAGCAAGAGTCATGGCGGCTGGCGCTCAAATACCGCTATATCATCGGCAGTCCTTTATCGCATTACAGCTCTAAAGCAAGCTATTTGCCGCCGATAGCTCCCAATGCAGCGTTTCAAATTTCCCAGGCTTTTGGCGGCAGTTTCAGTCATAACGACGAACAGAACAAATATGCCGTCGATATTATGATGCCGGTTGGTACACCGGTTTACGCGTCCCGGTCGGGCATCGTCCTGGAAGCCGAAGATGACTTTTATAACGGCGGCACCAATAAAGTCTACACGTCCGAAGCCAATAACATCAGGATTTTGCACGATGATGGCTCTATGGCGATTTATGCCCATTTGGAACTGGAGAAAGCACAGGTTCATCCGGGGATGGCCGTGGCGGCCGGGCAATTGATCGGCTATTCGGGCAACACCGGTTTTTCCACCGGCCCGCATTTGCATTTCGCGGTTCAGATTAACCAAGGGATGGAGCTGGTTTCAGTGCCGTTTACTTTTATCGATCAGCAAGGTCAAGCAGTGGAACCGAAAGTTCACGTATGGCTTAAAGGCATCGCTCCATCCCGGATGGGTAACGCTGTTGAATGATGTTTACCGAACAAGCGCTTTTCCTGTGCCCGTCTTCACAATCGGCTGAATCATCTGTCAAAATCAAAAAGCATTAACGAATGAATCAACAAAGCGTTTTACTGGGCGAGCAATTGCTCCCAATCGACCTGAAACAACAAGCACTATCCGAGCAATGGCTGACGCCTCACTTGTCGATAATTCACGATGAATTGTCGATATTGCGTCAACTTGCCGACGCTGAATTATCCGTTCAATTTACCCAGTCGCCCAAGCCCTATCCGCTTGGGCGTTGTCTGGAAATCAGCCGTACTGTCTACGGCTATCTGCAAAAGGGCATTCAACAACCGCAATCCGAGGCGATGAATGCATTGCATCAATTTGTTATCGGCGGCGGCGAAGCACGCCGGGTTTGGGGGGCGTTACGGGAGCAATATTTTCAGAATGCTTTTCAGCTGGGCAATTATTATGTCGATGTGGCCAATGATACGGTCGATATAATGAAGCCGAAGATTGAAATTTTGCCGCTACAGGCTGCCGGTTTTGTCAATTTACGCGATTTCAGCCATTTTGCGAAAATAGGCGAACGGTATTGGCAATGCACGTTTTATCCCAATCTTCTTTTACCGGAACTGGCGCCGCTATTTCCGTTGTTTTCGTATACTGCAAACGGGCAGGTACGTTTACACAGCAATATGGATTATATGTTGCGCATGAATATCGCCGACTGTTTCAAGCCGGCTGAGCAATATTTGCGTTTGGAGCATCGGACGGTGTTGCCGACCGAATTGAAAGACAGGGTGGTTGCTAATTTGCAGCAATGTCATATGACCGCGCTGCTTACGGATGACCCGGAGCAAGCGCTGCGTTACTGTCGACAATACCGTAAAGCCAAGCGCATGCACGATATGCCATTTTTACAGCAGTTGCTGGATCAGCAGCAGGCATTTAATTTGCCCGCTGTATAGCTGAGAAAAATCCGGGCAAAAACCAAGTTAAATCATCCGGACCACTGGGGCGGCATACTGTCTCGAATTGGTCTTATAACGTTGATTATTAATGAAAGACAACTTCTGGCTGGCTTTTAATGACCATCACCGCCTCTTGTGCAAACAATGCTTTATATTTTGCTGCGATGGCCGCGACCTTGTCGCGGTTCTCCTGCTTATCATCACAAACGATTTCCACCACTCGGCTATTTTCTTGCTCAATCATACCGTTTGCACCTTGCCATTGCCCTTTTGCTTCAAACAGCGTTAAACCTTTAGGAAAACGCGAGCTGATTTCCTGCTGCAAAAATTGATTAAACTCCCGGTCACTGACTGCGCCACCGGCGGGTTTATTCATGCCGAAATAAAAACGGTTCAGTTGGTTGGCGGGTGTGCAGCCTAAACAGGTTAAGACAGTAAATAACAATAGATAGTTTTTCATAGCAGTTGCGATGGGTTGCTTAGCAGCGAATCAACCTACAAATAATTCGCCTTACAGATTTTAGTAACAAAGATTTTATAGATAACTCACTTATATTCAGCAACTTAATGTCATTAGTGAACAACTCTGCGTTTAAATTATGTGCAGTGGCCACAATTAAAGCATCAGGCAATTTAAGTCTATATTGGCGACGTAAAGCAATCGCGGATTGTTTAATCGTTTCAGTTAAATCAATAATCGTTACATCGTTTAAGAAAGAGCGAATTTCAGTTTCATCCTCCATCTTGAGTAATAGATAGGACAATAATTCAATTTCGGTAATCACTTACACATAAAAATCAGCTTGTGGCAAAGGTTCTGCGAAACGTCCCGCTAAAAAATAGAGCACTACGTTGGTATCTAAAACGATACTCATGCCCATTCATCTCGTATATCTTTTTGAAAGTCTAAAGGATCTTGGGTCAGGCTGATTTTCCCGGCGTGGTGGTTGATCGATTTCCGATTTTGTTGTTCTGATCGGTCGTCCGCACTTTCATCGACTAACACAATGACTTTAACGTGTTTGCCTTCTTGCCAGTGTTGGTAAGAAACAGGCAAGTGAATCAGACCGTTTTCAAGATGCGTTTCGAATTCTATAGCTTGCATGGTTTTCTCCTATAAATACTGCTTCAAGGTGGCTTGTTTTTTACTTGTTACTTCATACCTAATTTCTTCACAGTCGGACGGGGCAGTTGCTCCGTCTGACACATTTTGCGTTAGTTAAGTGTAACCGCTTAGTGCAGACATCGCGAAATCGTTAAGAACGGGGTTGCAAACCATATCCCGCTTAGGCCACTCTTTTGGCGATTTCAATGTCTTTACGCAATAAGTCATTGACTAATGATTGCAAGCTTTCCTGCGTCGTTAAATTTTTTTCATTAAGATATTGAATAACGTCCTTATCTAAATATATCGGTAATTGAACGTCTTCAACAGGCACGTAAAATTTACCTTGTTCGGCATTAGAAAAATCATATTCTTCTTTCATTTTGTAAGCCTCTTCATATAAGTAGCGGTCTCGGTAGCCGTTGCTTTTCTGGCGGAAATAATTCTGACGACATCATCATATCGAAAGGTATGAACAACTAACAGCATTTGTTCATTCAAGCTTTTGCCCAATAAAAGCCAACGTTCTTCCGTTTTCGAATGTTCATCATCAGGTATGCTCAAGGCAAAAGGGTCGGAAAACACATAGGCGGCGCTGCTAAAATCAATAGACATCTTTCCTAAATACAGCGATAGCGCAAGTTAACAAGAGCCGCCACTAAATTCCAATTCAGTGAGTAATTCTT
>NZ_DAIUEH010000052.1:0-39206 GCF_036845245.1 Methylobacter sp. | reverse complement strand
AGGTCGAATTCGGCTTGGATATTCATGCCTAATTACAGATTTAATCCACTACCCAGATTCCGAAGGCCTGATCGAAACTGCGCAGAAGTAGAAACAATGCGATCTTTTACAAACCGACTCGATCTATACTTCGAAATAAGCCCCCTAAATTTATTTTTTAGATCAAGAAACTCTGGAGTAACAATTAAGCTCCTTTTCAATTTTTCTTCCATTTTTATGATCTTATAAGATGGTTAACATGCAGGTTACTGGTACTTGAGTTGAAAAATGCTAGCATTTCTAACAACGAATATTAAATTAATGTTATTTGTGTCGTAGAAGCAAACGAAAAAACTTGTACGCCAGAGCGCAATATGCCGGGAATGTGTCAATCAGAGTAAAATATTCTAAGCTAAACAGCAACTACAACAGGTAATACTTCGCTCGATTTTTCATTACTTGATATTCTAACGATATAAAAATTATTTAAACTATTTGACATAACATCCGTTATGAGAAGTTTTCTCTTAGGGGCAAGATGGTTGCCAATCATTGACTGTCTTTGTATGGCTGCTTTTTCAAGGTTAACCAGTCGGTCACTGGAAATTAGCGTCCGTGTCTTTTGCTGGTGAACCTTGTCGTTCTGAATTTGGCCTGATTTGTATTGGACTTACTGAGCCACTGAACTAATCCGAGTGATTTGTGAGTGCGAATTTTTTTATATCAATTACCAAATCAAATCATCAGGAACCTGGTACGCCGCATAAGGATCGTCCGCCACATCGGCAGTTTTATTGGACTCATTAAAGACAATTACGCTGGTGGCATCGCGCTGCTGTATTTTTCTTGCCGCCTCGGCGCCGACTACTTCATAGTCTGTCCCCAGCTTTACAATGGCCAGCCGTCCTTCGGCAATCTGATCGCGCATCACCTCCGAAACATATAATCGCTTGACCTTGTTATTATCGGTAAAGTTGTAGGCTAGTCCCTCGGCATCCCTGGGTAAGCGGTTTAACTCAATAATCTGTTTGACTTGAGCGGCCAGCTGTTTTTGCTCTTCCTGCTGTTGGCGTAATTGGTTCAGCTGCCTGTCCCGTTCTATTTTTTCAGCCTGTGCTTTTTGAGCCAACTCTTTAGCTTCATCCACCACTTCAACCCCATTTTTCCGCTGCTGCTGGGCTTGTTTGCGCTTATCGGATTTGACGCTTTTAGCCTGGGCTGAGCTGACTAAACCGGATTTTAGTAATTGTTCTTGTAATGATAGTTTCATTTTAGAATCTCCTCAGCCCCGCATTCCATCGTTAAATTAAAACATAACTTTTTTATTAAACTTTCACTCTAGCGTTTTCTACCCACTTTTTCAACTTCAAAACATGAGCATCAACTATTACGCGTGAGGAAGTCTTGAGCTTTGTGTAAACGGATTTTATTGATTAAGGATATTGATTTATTATATATAACTTTATTTTATTGTAAAAATTACATATACTTACAGAAATTGATTATATTTTTACTAGGTATATATAAAGTACTCTCCTACAACAAGAACAGTTACTAAAATCCGGTTTAGTCAGTGCCGCTCAAGCCAAAAGCGTTAAATCCGATAAGCGTAAACAGGCCCAGCAGCAGCGTAAAAATGGAATTGATGTGGTTGATGAGGCTAAAGAGCTGGCTCAAAAAGCACAGGCTGAAAAGATCGAAAGGGACAGAGAGCTGAATCAATTGCGTCAACAGCAGGAAGAGCAAAAACAGTTGGCCGCCCAAGTCAAACAGATTATTGAGTTAAACCGGCTGCCCAGAGATCCTGAAGGACTGGCTTATAATTTTACCGACGATAATAAGGTTAAACGATTGTATGTCTCTGAGACGATGCGCGATCAGATTGCCGAAGGACGTCTGGCTATTGTAAAACTTGGGCAACAATATGAAGTGGTGTCGGCCGAGGCGGCAAGAAAAATACAATCGCGTGATACAGCTGGTGTGATTGTTTTTAATGAGCAAAATAAGATTGTAGATGCGGTAGATGATGCTTATGCGCAGTACCAGGTTCCTGATGACTTGATTTGGTAGAGGGCGCGAATTTATTTGTGCCTGCCGGTAATAGCACGCCTACAACTTGAGTCTTTTACAGTACACAGCACTGGTTGCGGCCCTGCTGTTTAGCCTGATAAAGCGCCTGATCTGCGCGTTCAAATGCTATTTCATCAGTGTCATTCAAAGTAAATTCAGTAATGCCGCAGGAAATTGTAATAGCAACGGATGCGCCGCTGGCATTAAAGCCGGTTTTTTCGATAGTTTTACGCAGTTGGTTAGCCAGTATTAAAGCCGATTGACCGTTAGTGTTGGGTAGTAGCATAGTAAATTCTTCACCGCCAAAGCGGGAAATAAAATCAGTTTCGCGGGAATGATCGGATAATTGTTTGGCGATTAACAACAGTACTTTATCACCGGCTTTATGGCCATAACTATCATTGATATTTTTGAAATGATCAATGTCCCAGATGATAAGGCTTAATGGCGTATGGTAACGTTTCCAGCGGGCCAGTTCGGTTTCCAGGCGCTCATTATAGGCGTTGCGATTTGGCAGTCCTGTTAACGTGTCCCGTAATGCCTGGTTATTGGCAATTTTAAGCTTTGATTTAAGCTCGGAGGATTCAGACTCCATGCTTTTTATTTTATCGACCAAATCATCCAGTTGTTGTTGTGTCTTTTGACGTTGAATTGCTTCTTTTTGGCTATGCTCCTGAATTTCTTTGGCAATGCTTGCTAATCGACTGTTAATAATTCCTTTTAAAGGTTCCAGTGTCGTGGCATTGGTCGAGCTTAATTTCAATTCTTCCATTTGCTCGGAAACGGATTGATCAAGTCTGTTTCTGTTTTCGGCCGATTTTTGTGCAGCCGTACTGGCGCCCATTATGCTGACGTCGAGTGCTGCTAATTGTTCGGTAATGTGGGACAGAAAATTATCAATGTCTTTTTGTTCTGATTGACTGTGCTGCTTGATTTTAAGCAGCAGCTTAAAGGATTTGTCCAGAATAGGTTCAAAAGCCGTTGCAGTTTGATTAGGCGTGGCAAGCAATTGTTTTGCAATTTGCGCTTGTTGGTCAAAAATACTGGGAATTTCAATGCCTTCCAGTAAAATCAGTAACTGTTTGCTGACAATCCCTATATCAATATGGTTAGCGACAATATTATCTGACGCGGATGTGTCGGTATCAGACTCGATAGCCTCAAGTATGGCGATAAATAATTGATTCGGGGTCTCAAACTTTACAGTTTCAGCTTTATTCTTCAGCAGCTTGAGTACGTTTTGTTGTGTTTCAGTCGTATATTGCTGGAGCAAAAAATCAAATAGTAACCCGATTTCCTCTGACCGGTTTTGAGGCGGTGTGTGTTTGATTTGAGCTACCGAATTGGTAAATCTTTCGAGCTCATCTTTAAGTGCAGGGCTATTTATGCCGCTTTTTAGCTGGTCGCGGATATTTTGCAAGTGTGGATCGAGAAGCGGGTCCAGTCCTGTGGTTGCTATGGTCAAGCGTACTATGGTTTTACAAAGCAGGTCTTCTTTTTCCTTGTAAGATTCCGTTGACTGTTCCTGTTCATCAAGCAGATTTAAATATTTTTCTTTCCATGTATCCGGATCAGCTGCCTTATTAAAAAAACTCATGATAGACCTTGTCAATGATTAATGAGAAAGCTGAATAACTTAAGCGTCAAACTATAAAATATTTATTAAGTTGACGGTAATCTGCTGATGAACGGTACGATTATTTTGCAGCGCTTTCCTGTTGGATCAGCTTATTGATAACTTCTATCATTTTTTCTTGAGAACCGGCCAAAGGGCCATTGGTTTTATATTTGCCGTTAACAATAATTGCAGGAACGCCGGTTACGCCGTAACGGCTCGCTGTAGCTGTTGCCTGACGCATTTTCGAGTCGACCAAAAAGGAATTATAGGCGTTGTGAAATTCGGTTTCGTTAACACCGTGCGCGACAAAGAATTTAGCCAGTTGATCTTCGGTCTCAAGATTCTGTTTTTTGTTTTGTATTGCATCGAAAAAGTCGGCATGAACTTTGTCGACTAAGCCCAGAGCTTCGGCAGTAAAATAAGCTTTGGCATGTTTGCCCCAAAGGTCGCTGAATACAGCGGGTTGACGGATAAATTCAACGTTTTTAGGCAGGCTTTTCACCCATTGTTCCAGTAATGGTTCAAAGCTGTAACAATGTGGGCAGCCGTACCAAAAAAACTCAATGACTTCAACTTTGTCCGGGTTATGAGTGGGTTGCGCCGGCGATAGGGTTTCATAACCAACGGATTCGGCTTTTAACAAGGCTGAGCAGGAAAATAAGAAGATTAATAAGCTGGTTTGAGCGATTTTTTTAAGCATAGCTAAAGTTCTCTATAGGTTTGGTAGGGCGGTTTTGCTTTAGCAAACCGCCAAACTTTATGTGAATAAACAGATGGCTTGAAACGACTACTGCATAAATGGAAATGCTGGCTTTGCTTAGAGCAAAGTCAGCCATACTATTGTAATGCGAGCTCACCCTACACTTTATTTCATCATTGATATGCGGTATGAGACGGCTTTTATTTCTGCATCCGTCATTTTCTTTGCAATCATATGCATTATGTTTTCCGGGTTATTGCTACGTGAACCGGATTTAAAGTCAGTGAGTGCTTTTATTAAATAGTCGGCATGTTGCGATTTTAATGCGGGGAATGAAGCCGGTTTATTGCCTTCGCCAAAAGGACCATGGCAGGCGATGCAGGCAGAAACTTCACTTTTTAGGTCGCCATTGCGGTAAAGGTCGCTACCTTGAGCAATGATGGCCTGGATGGTATCTTTTTTGTCGGTTGGTTTATCGGCTGCCGGTTTTTCATCTTCATCGGCAGACTCCAGGACGGGCAAAGTGTTTTCTGAAATTTTTTGTGTCGCGTAGTAAGCGGAAACGTCAGTCATATCTTCATCAGACAATGTCATCGCTATAGCCGACATCATCGGATTGTTGCGGGTACCGTCTTTAAATGCCTGCAACTGCTTTACCAAATATGAAGAATGTTGCTGTGCAAGCTTGGGGAATGTTGCTACCATGCTGTTACCGTCGTCTCCGTGACAACCGGTGCAGGACGCTGATTTTTGTTTTCCTGCGTTAATATTGCCTTCTGCATGTAAAATACTAGTAGCACTGGCCAGCGCCAGAGAAATTGAAAGTACCTGCAATTTTTTCTTCATCAAATTCCCCTTCGGAATGGTTAATCATTTATGCCAGTCTTTTTAGTTATTCAGGCTGCTGTGCATGACCAAATTTTACTCTAAATAGTAACTCTAAGCGAGACAACGATGAATCCAGTTTATCATCAAGCAAAATTTATTAACAGTTCGCCCCATCTCAAGGATACGCCACCGGATCAGGGCCTGGAAGTGGCGTTTGCGGGACGTTCGAATGCCGGTAAATCGAGCGCGATTAATACTTTAACCAGGCAAAATGCATTGGCCCGGATCAGTAAAACACCGGGCAGAACCCAGATGCTCAATTTTTTTGAAATTAACGAGCAGCAACGGTTTGTCGATTTACCGGGTTACGGCTATGCCAAAGTACCTTTAGCAGTGAAGAAAAAATGGCATGAGTTGATGGAAACTTATTTAACCAGCCGTAAATCATTATGCGCGATTATTCTGGTGATGGATGTGCGCCATCCGTTAACCGAGTTTGACTGGCAAATGGTTGAATGGTGCGAGCATACCGGGCTGCCGCTACATGTGTTGTTAACCAAGGCCGATAAATTGAATTACGGCGCGGCTAAAAATATTTTGTTGCAGGTCCAAAAGGAGTTGAAGGATGCGAATTTTCCTTTGACGATTCAGCTATTTTCGTCGTTGAAAAAAACCGGTATTGATGAGGTGCATTCTGCGCTTGACCGGTTATTTAATCTTGTTGATCAGGATCAAAGCGAAATATCAACGCCTTCCTGAGCAAGCAACAATTCGCAGTCGGTTTCCGGATTGTTTTGTAATAAGTTTTGGTAAATGGCATCAAGACTTGCATCGCTGCGGGTGGGTTCATGGTGGGTGAAAAATAGTTTTTTTGCCTTTGCGGCAATAGCCAGTTTTATTCCCGAATCGTAAGTGCCGTGCCCCCAACCCTGTTTGGAGGCATATTCCTCGTTGGTGTAGGATGAGTCGACAATCAATGCATCGACATCTTTCATGGCCAAGACGACTTCTTTCCATTTTGCATCAACAAAAGACTGGAATTCAGCATATTCATCATCTTGCGGATCATAGATGTTCAGTTGCGGCTCGTAATCGCCGGTAAAAAAAACCGATTGTCCATCGCAATCGATTCGATAGCCGAAATTTAATACCGGATGACTGAGCACAATAGGGGTGATTGTGGCGCTGCCTACCTTGACCGGTACCCCCGGTTTGACTGTGGCGTATTCAATCCGCGCATTCAGCTGCGCTTCCCGTATCGGAAAGAAACTGTATTGCAACTGTACGGAAAGCGCCCGGTTGATGGTTTCATTGGTTACCGGATCAATTCCGCCGTAAATTTTAATGTGGTTGTTAGGAATGAAGATGGGAATAAAGAAAGGCAGGCCCTGAATATGATCCCAATGGGTGTGGGTAATGAAGATATGCGCCTGGATCGGCATTTCTTTGAGCAGGTTTTGTGCAAGCGCGTGAATGCCGGTACCGGCGTCGAGGATGATCAAATCATTGTCATCGGTTCTGATTTCTATGCAGGTGGTATTGCCGCCGTATTTAACGGTATTGGGTCCCGGTGTGGCTATGGATCCTCTAACGCCCCAGAATTTAATTTTCATTGTTATCCTTCGACTGCATGGATGTAGGAGGTTGGGCGATGCAGGAGCACAAACCGAGCACTACAAGTTAATAAAAGATTGAGCTTCTGTTTTGATGGATTGCAAATCCCCCAAAGCGTCGCACATGGCAGGAAGGGTCGAGCCAAAGCGGGCGACAATGGATTCGGGGAAGTCTTCTATCATAGGATTGCCGCCATTGCCGAATTGCATGTGTTTGCTGATTTGATTAGCGGCAAAAACGCAGTCTCGTAAGACATTTTCGCTAGGGGCAAGATTATGATGATGAGCGATGGCATCAATTAACGGACCTGACAGCTCCCATTTTTCAGCCAGCATTTTGCCGGCCTGGGAATGATTAAGACCGATAAATTCAAGCTCGGTTTGATGCAAGGGTAGCTGTTGTTCCCGGCTCTTTTCTAACGCGAGTTTAAATTCATCAGGCATAAATTCGGCGAATACCGCTTTCCCAAAGTCATGAAGTAATCCGGCAACAAAACAATCGCCGCATTCTGTTGAAGGTAGACCTATCCGTTCAGCAAGCATTTTGCTGATTGCGGCAGTGGTCAAAGAATGCAGCAGGAAATTGGAGGTATTGAAGTTGGCCTTATTGTCAGCATTCAACATGCCCATGGCCGCAACGCCCAAGGCTATATTTTTTATGGTATTAAGGCCAATATGCACGACCGCTCGCTGCACCGAAGTGATTTTTTGAGGCAGGCCGTAAAAAGATGAATTAATAGCCTTAAGGATTTTAACGGTCATGACCGGGTCGCATTCAATAACGCGGATAATATCTTTTGCCGAAGCGTTGATGTCTGATGTTAATTGCATGACCTGTTGGACGCTTTTAGGGAAAGCGGGCATTTTTTCAACGAGGACGATGAGTTGTTCGTTTTTTGAGTTTGGCATTGTGTATCGTTAAGCAATAATCAACAAGGAGAGCATAGTTGAGAAAAATATTTGTCAGTTATCAGTTGCATAAGACCAAGGGCTGTTGCCACTATAATACAATACCGTCGTAATGCCGAAAATAAAAACTAGCCGTTAGTGAGCTTCGTCCCAATTATTACCTATGCCTATATCGACAACCAGCGGCACATCGAGATCGACGGCTGCACACATGATCGACCTGATTTTCCTCGCGCAGTCATCTACCTGATCTTGGGCAATTTCAAACACCAGCTCGTCATGTACCTGCATAATCATTTTGGCATCCGGCTTTTCTTTATATAACCACTGGTCGGTGGCAATCATTGAGCGTTTAATAATGTCAGCCGCAGTTCCCTGCATCGGCGCGTTAATAGCGGTACGTTCGGCATACTGGCGTCGCGCCGCGTTGCGTGAGTTTATTTCCGGTAAATATAACCGCCTGCCGAATAATGTTTCAACGTAGCCTTGTTCGCGGGCTTGCGCCCTGATGCTGTCCATATAGTTAAGGACGCCCGGATAACGGGCAAAATATAAATCGATATACGATTGCGCCTGATTGCGCGACAAGCCCAGCTGCTGTGCCAAGCCAAAGGCCGACATGCCGTAAATCAAGCCAAAATTAATGGCTTTGGCGGAACGGCGCAAATCGGTGGTGACTTGTTCGGGAGCCACGCCAAATACTTCAGCCGCTGTGGCCCGGTGCACATCTTCTCCATCGCTAAAGGCTTTTAGCAAACCTTCATCAGCCGATAAATGCGCCATGATGCGCAGTTCAATTTGAGAGTAATCGGCCGCGACTATTTTTCTGCCTTCCGGGGCGATAAAGGCCTGGCGGATTTTTCGGCCTTCTTCACTGCGTATCGGAATATTTTGCAAATTGGGATCGGAAGAAGACAAGCGGCCTGTTGCGGCTATCGCCTGATGGTAAGAGGTATGAATCCGACCCGTTTGTCCGTCAACCTGCTGCGGCAGTTTGTCGATATAGGTTGATTTAAGCTTGCTTAAACTGCGGTGCTCCAGGATCACCTTAGGCAGCGGGTACTTGAGGGCTAATTCCTGTAGCACCGATTCTTCAGTCGATGGCTGGCCTTTGGGTGTTTTCTTTAATACCGGCAGTTTTTGCCTATCGTACAGGATATCCTGAATCTGTTTTGGCGAACCCAGATTAAATGTCTGTCCGGCCAGATCGTGGGCATGCTGTTCAAGGGAGATAATCTTGCTGGAAAGTTCGAGACTTTGCTGCGCAAGCATCGCAGTGTCGATCAATACGCCATTGTTTTCAATCCGGGCCAGCACGCTAATCAGCGGGACTTCCATCTGTGTATACAACTCAAGCAATTTCGGCTGCAGTGCCAGTTTTGCATTCAGCACCTGATGCAGTTGCAAGGTAATGTCGGCATCTTCCGCTGCATAAGGCGCGGCTTGTTCTATCGGCACTTTCTGAAAGCCTATGTGTTTTGCGCCTTTTCCGGCGACATCTTCATAATGGATGGTTGTAACGTCCAGGTACTCCTTGGCCAGATCGTCCATATTATGTTTGGTCGCGGTGCTGTTTAATACATAAGACTCAAGCATCGTGTCGTGCGCAATGCCGTCTAATGCAATGCCGTGATTAGCCAGCACGTGCATATCGTATTTCAGATTCTGCCCGAGCTTGGGCTTGTGCGGATCTTCCAGCAGAGGCCGCAGTTTTTCCAGTATTTCGGATCGATCCAGCTGATCCGGTGCGCCGGTATAGTCATGGGCTAAAGGCACGTAGGCCGCAACCCCCGGGGTAACCGCAAAGGACACGCCGACTATCCGGGCTTTACTGTAATCCAGGCTGGTGGTTTCGGTATCGAAGGCAAACAATTCGGCTTTGTTCAATTGCTCAAGCCAGTCATTAAAGTGCTGCTCGGTCAGTATGGTTTCATACGATTGCGTGGTTGTCCCCGGCAGATTGACGGCATTTCCTTCATCCATGGCAATCAGGTCAGGATACGGCACAGCTTGTGCCGGTTCCGCTTTAACCGGAACTGTCCTCAGCGTAGACGAAGGTGTATCCAGCATTTTTAACCAGGACGAAAAGCCCAGTTCGGTCAATAGATATTTCAGCTCGACCTTGTCCATAGGCTGCTGTTTCAAGTCCTCCATACAGTATGGCAAATCAAGGTCGCACTTAATGGTGGTGAGTTGTTTGGATAAAGGCAGATAGTCCAAGCTGGCGCGCAGGTTTTCGCCGATTTTGCCGGTGATGTCATTGGCGTGAGCCATCAGGTTTTCCAAGGTCTGATAGTGCTCCAGCCATTTTGCCGCGGTTTTGGGGCCCACTTTGGGGACGCCGGGAATATTGTCGACGGTGTCGCCTATCAAGGCCAGATAATCGACAATCTGTTCCGGCTTGACGCCGAATTTGTCAATCACGCCCTGAATATCCATGCGGGTATTGGACATGGTATTTTCCAGGATAATATGCTCGGTGACCAGTTGCGCCATATCCTTGTCGCCGGTGGAAATAATAACGTCATAGCCTTGTTGTTCGGCATGTTGGGCCAGCACCCCCAGTACATCGTCGGCCTCTACGCCGGATTCGATAATTAACGGCAAACCCATCGCCCGAATCAGGTTGTGCAATGGGGCAATCTGTACCCGCAAATCATCAGGCATAGCAGGGCGATGGGCTTTGTACTGATCATAAAGCTCATTGCGAAACGTTTTACCCGGTGCATCGAAGATCACGGTGATGTAGTCGCTGTGATAGTCTGCAATCAGTTTGCGCAACATACTGCTTACGCCGTAAATTGCATTGGTGGGTTCGCCGTTGGCGTTGGTCAGCGGCGGAATGGCATGGTAAGCGCGAAACAGAAAAGATGAGCCGTCAACCAGGATCAGGCGTTCCCTTCGGCCAAGCTCAGGACAGATTTGTGTTTGTTGGGACATAGGATTCTAGGGGCAGGGTTAAAGGTGTAGGCATCAGGTTTTACGCTTAACATCCACGATATTGGGTAATTGACTTATTTTATTAAGCACTTGGCTTAACTGATCGGTGTTTTCAATTTGAATGGTCAAATTCAGTAGCGCTGACAAATCGGGATGCGTCTTCAGCGCCGCATTGGAAATATGGATTTTAGTCTGGGACAAAATCTGGGTAACGTCATTGAGCAAATTCTGGGAGTTAAATGCATGGATAACAATAGGCACAGCATAGCTGGCTTTTTTGGCGCCCCAGCTGACCGAGATAAGCTGGGCCTGCTTTTCGGGGCCGAGGTGCAAGATATTTTCGCAGTCTTTACGGTGGATGGTAATGCCTTTTTTGTGAGAAATATAGCCGATAATGTCATTGCCTTGAACAGGGGAGCAACAGTGAGCAAAAGAAGTTAGAACGTTATCGATGCCTTCTACAGAAATGACCGATTTAATCTCGGGTTCGGGTTTTTTACGCTGAGCAGATGCTGACGGAGCCTCCAATTCAGGTATCTTGAAAAATGCCGCAAGTTGACGGCTATTAATATCGCTACGGCCGATGGCTTCAAGCAATTTATCGGTATCCGGCTGATTAAAATGCTTAGCCAGTTCCGTTAAATTTAGCGTTTTTAACCCCAGCCGCTGGCTTTCTTTGTCGAGAATAGCCTTGCCTGTAGCCATATTCTGCGCTTGTTGCTGATTTTTAAACCAGCTTTTAACTTTGCTGATCGCAGCCGATGTCTTTAAATAGCCCAGATTGAGATCAATCCAGTTATGATTGGGCCCGCCGTCTTTTGCCGTTAAAATTTTTACCTGCTCTCCGGATTTTAAGGCATAGGTTAGCGGCACAATGCGGCCGTTGACTTTTGCTCCACGGCAACGATGTCCTATTTCGGTATGGATAGCGTAGGCGAAATCCAGCGGGGTAGAGCCTTTAACCAGATCGATTATTTTACCGGCCGGGGTTAAAACATAGACCCGGTCATTGAACAATTCACTACGAAAACTTTCGGACAGGACTTCGTCGCTGCCTTCCTTTCGACTGCGTTCGGAAGAGGTTTCTTCCAGTAACTTGCGTAAAGACGCAATGTTTTTTTCTATGGCCGTGTCATGCTTACCGCCTTCTTTATAGGACCAGTGAGCAGCAACCCCGAGTTCGGCAAAGTCGTGCATTTGCTGGGTGCGGATTTGCACTTCGATGCGATTGCCTTCAGAGTCGATAATGACGGTATGTAAGGACTGGTAGCCGTTCTCTTTGGGATTGGCGATGTAGTCGTCAAACTCTTTGGGAATGGTCTGCCAAAGGCTATGCACCATCCCTAAAGTGGCGTAACAGGAGGTCAGGTTGTCGACAATAACGCGTACGGCTAACAGGTCGTACAGTTCGTCTATGTCCAGTTGCTTGCGCTGCATCTTTTTCCAGATGCTGTAGATATGCTTGGGGCGGCCGTAAATCTCGGCGGAAATTCCTTCTTCGGCGAGTTTGCTCTGTAGCAGGGCAATAAACTTGTTAATGCAGTTTTCCCGCTGCACACGGTTATCGGTTAGCGACTTGGCAATGCGGCGATAGGATTGGGGCTTTAAATAGCGAAAAGCCATGTCCTCCAGTTCCCATTTCAACTGATGAATGCCCATGCGGTTGGCAATCGGCGCATAAATGTCCAGCGTCTCCTGGGCAATAAAGCGCCTGAGTTCGTAAGAGTCTTTAGGTAAAACTTTAAGTCGTTGAATTCGGTAAGCCAGCTTTATTAATACGGCGCGGACATCCTGTGTCATGGATAGCAACATTCGACGCAAGGTTTCCGTTTGGCTCGGTTGATCCGTCATTTCCAGCGAATAAACGGATAACTTATTCAACCAGTTAACGTCCTTAACCAGCGTTGCGACCGTTTTGCCGAATTGTTCTTTAATATCAGGTTTGGGATTTAAATGAGCTAAGCGCGGATCGCTCAATATCGCTGCGAGGATGGTTTTTAGATCGACATTAAAGTCCATCAAAATTGCCGCCACTTCAACGCCTTTGGGCCGAAAATAATGAGGGTCTTCAGGAATTTGCGCGACAATCGCCAGCGCCCGGTTTATTTGCTCGGCGTCGGGGGCAGAAAATCCGTTAAAAAGGTGTTTATTCGGTTCGGTGTTTTTTTGCATTGATGGTCAATAATTCGAAAACTCGGTTGTTATAATAGGTCAATGGCGGCAAATGTAACAAGCACTCATTATCGGAAAATTAATCCGCTAAATAAGCCTGTTATATCGTCAAAATGTAATCAAACGAATTTATGATGCCTAGGGGGCACGGCTATAGCGTCATATTTTTAACAAATAATTAAACTTGAAAAAATGAAAATTACAATATTCGGAAGCGGTTATGTAGGTTTGGTGACAGGTGCCTGTCTTGCGGAAGTCGGTAACGATGTATTCTGTGTCGATATTGATGAGGCTAAAATTGCTAAGCTGCAACAAGGCATCATTCCGATATTTGAGCCGGGACTCGAAGCAATGGTCAAAGAAAACCAAGCGGCTGGACGGTTGAGATTTACTACTGATATTAAGGTGGCTGTAGATCATGGCGTGTTTCAATTTATAGCTGTCGGTACGCCGCCCGATGACGATGGCTCGGCAGATTTGCAATATGTATTGGCGGTTGCGAAGAGTATTGCCGAGAATATGGAGGAGTATCGGGTTGTTGTGGATAAATCAACCGTCCCGGTGGGCACCGCAGATAAAGTTAAAGCCCTCATGCAGCAGATATTGACCCGTCGCGGCAAAGACCTGGAGTTTGATGTGGTTTCAAATCCCGAGTTTTTGAAAGAAGGTGCGGCACTGGATGATTTTATGAAGCCGGATCGGATCATTATCGGTACCGATAACCCCAGAACGGCGGAATTGCTGAAAGCGCTTTATGCGCCGTTTAACCGCAGTGTTGAGCGGGTCATCACGATGGACATACGTTCAGCTGAATTAACCAAATATGCCGCGAATGCGATGCTGGCAACTAAAATCAGCTTTATGAACGAACTGGCAAACCTGGCCGAGCATTTGGGCGCGGATATTGAACAGGTAAGACACGGTATAGGTTCCGATAGCCGTATCGGCTACAGCTTTATTTATCCCGGCTGCGGTTATGGCGGTTCCTGTTTTCCCAAAGATGTAAAAGCGCTGGAAAGAACGGCGCAGGAGCAGGGTTATCATGCGGAGTTACTTAATGCGGTGGAAAATGTCAATAACCGGCAAAAACATCGCCTGTTTGAAAAAATTAATAACTATTATCAAGGTAATTTAACCGGCAAAGTATTCGCCCTGTGGGGATTGGCGTTTAAGCCCAATACCGATGATATGCGCGATGCGCCAAGCCGGGCTGTTCTGGAGACCTTGATCGAAGCAGGCGCAACGGTTCAGGCCTTTGATCCTGAGGCACTGGAAGAAGCGAGGCGGCTTTATGGCGCCAAGCCGGGGTTGAGTTATTGCGGTTCGCCTAAAGACGCTCTAAAACAAGCCGATGCTTTGGTGATTGTTACGGAATGGAAGCAATTTCGCAGTCCTGATTTTGATATGCTGAGTCAACAGCTTAAGGATAAAGTGATTTTTGATGGCCGTAATATGCATGAGCCGGAAATGGTTAAGCGTAGCGGATTGGCCTATTACGCGATAGGAAAGTAAAAAAGTTGTATTTATAAGGCAAGCATCTAAACTAAGTGGCGAATGGTTAATAATAATTTTGGCTGGCATCTATAAGACTATTCACAAATCACAAATCATATAAATTTTTATAATAGGAAAATAAAGATGAAAAGATTATTAGTCGTGTTATTTGTCGCCGCTTGTTCATTTAATGTTATTGCCGCACCTGTAAACATCAATACCGCTGACGCAAAAACCATAGGGGAAGCTTTGTCGGGCATAGGTTTGAAAAAAGCCGAAGCCATTGTTAAGTACAGGGAGACAAAAGGTGAATTTAAAACTGTGGAAGATTTGGTTAACGTTGATGGAATCGGTCCGAAAACCGTCGAAAAAATCAAAAATGATATTTTGTTAAGCGATGCGGTAGCCGGTGATCAAAAGACTGATAAAAAAATAGATGAAAAAGCTGATAAAAAGATAGAAGAAAAAAACAAGTAGATTATTGGTAGTTATTGCAAGTGACCGGCAGTTTCTTATTAGGGGGCTGCCGGTTTTTTGTTGTTTGGCGTTTATTTTAATCTGCACTTAGCGCCGGGCAAAAAACAGGCCGGCTAAAAATACTGTAAAATGACCGAACAGGCCTGACTCAATCATATTCATCTATATTGTCGACTGGACGATATTTTTTTTGGATGTAGTTTGGGTTTCGATGAAGCTCAGTAGAATAGCCAAGTTGGATTGAGTAAAGTGCCGGTGTTATTTGTTGTTTTTAACTGCAATGGTTTGATATGAAATGAATGAAGAATACGAATACGATGATGAAGAGATTGAATATTACGCAATCCGGCCTAATAAAACACAAATAAAGAAAGATATGGCGGCTCTTTTTGCTTTAAGCGAAGAAATGTCAGAGCTACCGGCAGGGCAATTAAAAATTCTTGAACTTCCTGAGATTATCAATAAAGCCGTTGTAGAAGTATCCGGAATGCCGCATAAAGGCGCGAGAAAACGGTTGCTGAAATTTATTGCCGGTCAACTCAACAAGATGGATATAGAGCCTATTTTAGAGAAACTGTCGCGTATCAAAAATAAAAGCGCCCACGCTGTCAGGGAGCATCATATTGTTGAGCGTTGGCGTGATCGGCTGATTAGCGAGGGTAATGATGCGTTGACGGCATTGCTTGACGAGCAACCGCATGCGGATAGGCAATTATTAAGGCAATTATTACGCAATGCTCAAAAAGAAGCAGAAGCCGGTAAACCGCCTAAATCCTCCCGCCTGTTATATCGCCAACTGAAAGAATTATTTAAGGTTGAAGGCGAGCCGGATGATGACACAGAGTTCGAGGATGAGCAGGAGGATGATTAATCGTCCTTCACTCCGGCATCTTAACAATCGTTAAACAGATCCATTTGCCGGAAATGAGTCCGGCCGGACCTGTTTTCCAGCGATGACAGCGTAACGCCTAACAAGCGGACGTTGCGTCTGCCGATGTCGGTGTCATTCAATAAGTCTTCAAGTATAACGCCCATAGCCAAATCCGCTGTAATGCGGTGCGGCAATGTCCGGCTGCGGGTGATTTGCACAAAATCGTGATATTTGATTTTGACGGTTAGGGTATGGGCGATCAATTGCTTTTCGGTGACTTTGCCTTGCGCTTTTTTCAATAGGCTGTGCAACTGCCCGATGACATCTTGTTTAAGTTTAATATCGTGTTGAAACGTAACTTCCACACCCACGGATTTTCTGATGCGGTAGTTATTGACGGGGCGATTATCTATGCCTCTCGAAATACTGTAGTAATGCAGGCCGGCTTTACCAAAATAGTGTTGCAA
Source organism: Methylobacter sp. (assembly GCF_036845245.1). NCBI lineage: Bacteria > Pseudomonadati > Pseudomonadota > Gammaproteobacteria > Methylococcales > Methylococcaceae > Methylobacter > Methylobacter sp. Next base: position 23,068 of record NZ_DAIUEH010000052.1, on the reverse strand, counting down.
CATTTCCAGAGACAGCTCCTTCAAGTCTTTACCCGTCTTGATGCCCAGCGAGTGCATTTTTGCTGAAGTGGCTTTGCCTATGCCATGAAATTTTTCGACCGGAAGCCGTTCGGCAAAGTCTGCGCCCTGTTCCGGGGTGATTAAATAAAGCCCGTCCGGTTTGTTGATGTCGGAAGCGATTTTAGCGAGGAATTTGTTATATGAAACACCGGCCGAAGCAATCAGCTGGGTTTCTTGTTTAATTGCCGCTTTGATGGCTTTGGCGATTAATGTGGCAGAGCCTTGAAGCAAACTGACATGGCTAACATCCAGATAGGCTTCGTCCAGGGAAAGGGGCTCAAAAAGGTCGGTATAGTCGGCAAATATTTTTCGAATGGCCGTTGACGCTTCTTGATAGGCATCGAAGCGGGGCTTTACAAAAATAGCCTGCGGGCATAAGCGGTAAGCGTGAGATGAAGGCATTGCGGAATGAATGCCGTATTTTCTGGCTTCATAGCTACAGGTTGCGACAACGCCGCGAGAGTCGGGAGCCCCGCCGACGATCAGAGGTTTGTTGCGGTATTGTGGAAAATCGCGTTGCTCTACGGCCGCAAAAAATGCATCCATATCAATATGAATGATTTTGCGGGTAGAGCTCATTTGCGATTGCACGGATGCAGGAGTTAGAACAACGCATGGGGCAGTTGTCGAGAGCAATGCAGGAGCAATTGCCGAGTGTTATTTTTCGGAGTTTCTCGTTTCCGGCAGATTCAGATCTGCCGTCATATTCCAGTCGGAGAAAGGAAAAGGCAGGGTCTCGGTATTGAAAGTCAGGAACAGCAATATATGGTAGGTATAAATGGAAAGGCTGCGTCCGAAATTAAGAATGTTGATGTTGGCTTTGCCGGTTAACAGCGTTGACGCCACCTGCAAGATAATAACGGCCCAAAGCAGCATTCTGACCAGTCCGCCGATAGCCGCAAAAATAAGCATAAAGAAAATTCTTTTCCAGGTGCTGATTTGCGTCAGGTTGTAGTTGATTTGTTCATCCATTGTATTAACCTCGGTTCATAATGTCGCGTAAATCAAGAGCCGCCGCATTCGCGCGAGCTATATAATTTGCCATCGACAGGGAGTAGTTGGCGAACAGGCCGTAGCCGCTACCATTTAAAATCATCGGACTTAAAATGGGGGTCAGCGCGTTTTCCAGCGCCTTAATCATGATATCAACGGTACGCATGGCTCGTTTATCCAGCAAAATATCCTCAAAGTCATGTTTGATGGCCCTGAGTATATGCAGTAACGCCCAGCTTGCCCCACGCGCTTCGTAGAAAACGTCGTCAATCTCCAGCCAGGTGACTTTGGCAACCGTGGTGCCTTTTTCATCAGCCGCTTCCCGTTCAAGTTCGGTTAATCCGGGGCCATAGTTGCCGCTGGCGCTGTTTGCGGTCAAGCGGGTGGAAAGTCCGCCCAGACGTTTGATCACAACTTCGGTGTATTGCCACAGATTGTCGGCACGGGAATAAAATTGCGCTTGTTTTATTGGGCCGCCGTATTTTTGTAGGCGCTCCATATACTTATGCAACGCCTCAATGCCTTTTGAATATTCGGCTTCTGTTGACGGTAGAGCCCATGAGTCGTTTTCATAATAGAAATAAGGTTCGGCAATCGCCAAATCAGGATCTTCAGCCGATTGGGATTGATCCCGGGCAAAGTGGTTTCTTAATGCCGATGTGGCGTCACGCAGCATAACCAGTGCGCCGTATTCCCAGTTGGAAATGTTGTCCAGGAAAACGCCGGGAGGTGCGACATCGTTAGTAATATAACCGCCGCTTTTATGCAATAGAGTCTCGGCAATATGAGCCAAGGTGTTGGTATAGACATAGCCGACCGGCATGTTTTCAGTGGAATGGGTTTCTTCGGCGCGTTTTACGGCTTCGTCCTGAACATTAAACTGCCCCGGCTCACTGCCCCACCAGGCGCCGAGAAAGACCAGGATAATCAGCACAATGAGGGTAAAAACGCTAAAGCCCCAGAGTATTCCTTTAGATTTTATATCGTTCAGTGTATCGTTTGCCGCCATTTTTGAAATCCCGTAAAGAGGTTTTTCGTAGGACCAAAACATTTCATCCTACTGCTTTTTTATATAAAAATTGGCTACATGGTAGCAGGTTTTTTTGTTATTTGCTTATGGAGCAAGCTGTTATAACGGTTTTTTTTTGGCTCTTGGATGCGCTTTGTCATAGATTTCAGCCAGATGCTGAAAGTCCAAATGGGTGTATATCTGGGTCGTGCTGATATTGCTGTGTCCGAGCAGTTCCTGAACGGCCCTTAAGTCCTGACTGGACTCCAGCAAATGGCTGGCAAAGGAGTGTCTTAGCATGTGCGGATGGATATGTTCGGCAATGCCTTTTTTTATGCACCACTGTTTTAGCCTTAATTCAATGTTACGTTGACCGAGCCGGGTGCCGCGCATTGAAACGAATAATGCAGGCTCAAGCGCAGGGATTTTTACGGCTCGCTGCTGTAACCAGTTTTCAATAGCGGCAACGGCTTTGCCGCCTACCGGCAATACTCTCGATTTGCCGCCTTTACCTATGCGGACAACCAGCGAGCTGTCCGGCAAGTCCAGATCTGTTAAATCGAGCGCCGAAAGCTCGCTTAGCCGCAGGCCGGACGAATAGAATAATTCGAACATGGCCAGGTCGCGTATTTCAAGTAATGAACTTGCCCCGGCTTCGAGCAAGCCGGTTAGTTGATCGACATCCAGTGTTTTAGGCAGCCTCCTGGCTTGTTTGGGGGCGTGGATATGCTGGGCCGGATTGAGGCTGACCTGGCCTGTTTTTAACAGGTAGTTATAAAAACTGCGAATCGCGGATAACTCGCGTTGCAGGCTTTTGCTACTTAAGTTTTTTCGATGCCGACCCGCTATATGCGAGCGAATATCCGTATGCTTCAGGTCGGCCCAGTGGTTTATGGCTTTGTCTGTGCAATAGCGGCACAAATGCTTAATATCCCTCTGATAACTTTTTACGGTGTGTTCCGAGGCGCGAACTTCAATGGTGAGCTGCTTTAAAAAATCAGCCAATACAAGCTCGGCATCAGGATGCATGTTATTAACGCTGTTGCAATAATGTGATCAGCCGGGTACCGATGATTTCGCTCATTTGGTTTAAAAACAAGTTGCCCATGCTGTAATGGAACCGGCCTTCTTCCCGGCTGCCGATGGCTAAAATGCCTTCCAGTTCGGTAAAGGCCAGCGGGATAATGGCGCAGGATTTTACTTCAAATGCCAATTCGCCGAATAATACTCTTGCCTGGGCTATAGTCGGGCGGCCGCATTTGGGCTGGTTGCCGGCCAGTTCAACAGCAAACGGCTCCAGGTCTTTGCTGTCGGGTTCAATAAAAAGATTGGTAAGAGCGGTGTCAGGATTGTGCTTGATGATGCGTACCGCAACAAAATCGATCAAAAAATACTCCGACAGCACGACATCAAGGTTGGCAACTGCTTCTTCCAACGTTGTGGAATCCAGCAGGGCCAGAGTCAATTTATGCATACGGTTCAGGGAGGTATCGTTATCCCGGGCTATTTCTATCAACGCAGTGAGCTGGTTTTCCATGTCATGATGCCTGCTTCTGAACAGTTCCAGCTGTTTTGAGATTAGGGAAACCGCATTGCCGGTGGGATGAGGGATGCTCATGTGTTCCAGCAGATTCAAGTGCTCATGGAAGAACTCGGGATGTTTTCTCAGGTAGTCCTCAACCTGGGTTGAAGTGAGTTCAGCGAGTTGTTCGTTCATAGTGTTATTTGTCCTTCAAAAACAGAAATGGCAGGTCCCGTCATTAAAACCGGTTCGCCACGGCCAAGCCAGTTGATGGTTAGCGTTCCGCCGGGCAGGTCGACACTGACCGTATGGTCCAGCAGATTGTGTTCAATGCCGATGACCACCGCGGCACAAGCGCCGCTGCCGCAAGCCAGGGTTTCAGCCGCGCCGCGTTCAAACACGCGCAGCTTGATGTGTTGACGGTCTACTACCTGCATAAAGCCGACATTAACCCGTTCCGGGAAAAAAGCATGGCTTTCCAACGCGGCTCCCAATTCAGCGACTGGCGCGGTTTTAACATCCGTAACTTGAATGACAGCGTGTGGATTGCCCATCGAAACAGCGCCAAAAGCTTTTTCGGTATCGTTAACCTGCACGGTGTAAAACCGGGATTCTTCTTCCGCCAGCAGAGGTATTTCAGCGGGTGCGTGCATTGGAACACCCATATTGACGGTGATCAGGTTGTCGGCATCAAAACGCAGCAGCAATTGGCCTGAATTGGTGTCGACGCGGATTTCATTCTTGTCCGACAGTTTTTTATCGCGTACAAAACGGGCAAAGCAGCGTGCGCCATTGCCGCATTGAGCGACTTCTCCGCCGTCTGCGTTAAAAATACGGTATTTGAAATCGGCATTGGCGTTTACCGCTTTTTCGACCAGTAGCAATTGATCAAAGCCTATGCCAAAGTGCCGGTCAGACAGCTGCCGGATTTGCTCGGGCGTTAAAGCTATCTGCTGATTGATGGCGTCAATGACTACAAAATCATTACCGAGGCCGTGCATTTTAGTGAAGTTGATCATTTAGATGGTGTTTTCGTGGTGGATGTTTATAAAATTTCACGGCAACAGATGTTCGCCCGCCCAAAGCTGCGCAATCGTTTCTCTTTCCCTGATCAAGTGCAGGCTGCTTCCATCAACCATCAGCTCAGGCAGGCGCGGCCTGGAATTATAGTTTGAGCTCATGCTAAAGCCATAGGCCCCGGACGAGCGTATCGCCAACAAATCGCCCTGGGCAATTTTAAGGAGGCGGTCTTTACCCAGAAAATCACCGGTTTCACAGACTGGTCCGACTATATCCCAATTGATTTCCGCCGCGTCACTTTGCAGGTTTACCGGAATAATGTTCTGCCAGGCACTATATAAAGAAGGGCGCACCAGATCATTCATGGCCGCATCGACGATAGCAAAATTTTTATTGGCTGTCGGCTTAAGATATTCAACCTGAGTCACCAGAATACCGGAATTGCCGACGATAGCGCGGCCCGGTTCCAGCAAAATTTCAAAATCGGTTCTGCTAAGCCGTTCCAAAACCGCCTGTATATATTCAGCTGGTTCAGGCGGCTGTTCATCTTTATAACAAATACCGAGGCCGCCGCCCAGATCCAGGTGATGCAGTTTAATCCCTTCGGCTTCAAGCGTTGCAACCAGATCGAGAATCTTATCCAGCGCGTCCAGAAAAGGCCGGGTTTCAGTTAGTTGCGAGCCGATATGGCAATCTATGCCGATCACGTCGATGTTGGGCATGGCTGCTGCACGGCGATATTCAATCAAAGCCTGCTGAATGTCGATGCCGAATTTATTTTCCTTTAAACCGGTGGAAATATAAGGATGGGTTTTGGCATCGACATCAGGGTTTACCCGGAAAGATACCGGCGCGATAACGCCCAACTGTCCGGCCAGCCGGTTAATCCGGTCCAGTTCGCCGCTGACCTCAATATTAAAACAGCGTATGCCGATTTTTAATGCCGCGAGGATTTCATCTTCACGTTTGCCGACACCGGAAAACACGATTTTTTCAGGATCGCCGCCCGCGGTGATAACCCGTTCCAGTTCACCCAGAGAAACAATATCGAAACCTGAGCCTAAACGGGCCAGCAGGTTGAGCAGCGCAATATTGGAATTAGCCTTTACCGCATAACAGATTAAATGCGCCTGCTCGCCGAAGGCTTGGTCGAAAGCTTTCCAGTGCCGCTCCAGCGTGGCTCTTGAATAGATATAGCAAGGGCTGCCGTATTTGTAGACGATGTCCTGGACAGCAATATCTTCAGCAAAAAGCTCGCCGTCTCGGTAATTGAAATAATCCATTGTTATTTATTCTTTTCGGATTTTGGTTCTGGTTTAGGGGCGGGTTCCGGTTCGACATGAATCGGCGCTGCTTGTCCCGGCAAATAAAGCGGGCCGGGTTGTCCGCAGCCTGCTAAATCGGTGATTAACAGCAATAGCAGCAATAACTTAAAAGGTTTCATCGAAATCATTGTTGGTAAGCGTCAGGGCTCATGGCAAGAATGGCCAATATAATAAGCTGAATTCCAAGAAAAGGCATTAGAAATGCTGGATAGTCGCAATTGCATTGCCCTCTCAAGCTGCAGAATAGTTTAAATGAGATTGAGTTAGGTCAGCGGGCGTATGGAATTGGGTGCTATAACTCAATTTAACGTACAAGTCGGCGTAAAAGCATACAAGCTTGAGAACCGAAAATCCGAGCAAATCTGCATGCTAATGCAATTTACAAGCAGACACTAAATAAATTGTCTGCAAGCATCCGGCTATCCGTACTGATGCCTGTTAATTTTTTTAAGGAAGTGCTGATTTATTCGAAATTAAAATTTGTATAACTTTAAAATTAAAGTGCTTATGAATAGCTTAGTGGCAAAAAATTGATTTAATCAGCGCTTCCTTAAGTGTTCCGCCTGAATATTGGCGGGCCAGCCTTTTTGCTTCATTCGTCGTCTTCCAGGTATAGTCTCTATAAACTGAACATGATAATTTATTTTGTCTACACCCTCTTAAGTTTGCCAATAGTTATACCCATTCTGTATCGCTTAAATTTATCCGGTTCATGCTACTCAAAAATGATCGATTCTACCGGATTAGTGAAACGTCAACAGAACCGAGATTTGACTATATCTTTGTCATCGGGTTTATTATATAAAATTAGGTTTGTCTCTATTAAATTCATAAGGCGGGAAATATAAATCCTGGACAAAAATATGCCGGATCAGCCAATTACATTACCGACTATTATCTGGCCTTACGACGAAACACTGGTCCGTTTATCGTTGAGCTTGGTTCTTGGATTGTTGATCGGATTGGAGCGTGAGCGGCGTGGTAAAGACGCTGGTCTTAGAACCTTTGGTTTTATCGCTTTACTAGGAGGACTAGGCGGGGCTTTGGGCGAAAACTATGCGCTTCTTAATTTGGCTTTGGTCGGATTGCTGAGCTTGGTGCTTAATATTCAGTCGTTGAGATCGAATCAGGGCGCCGAGTTAACTACTTCTGCAGCCATGTTGGTCACCTGTTTGGCGGGTATTCTGTGTGGTCAAGGCCATACGATTTCCCCGGCCGCTGTAATGGTTATAGCGACAGCGCTTCTGGCTTGGAAAGAACCTCTAACCGGCTTCTCGACAGGATTGACTGAAAGTGAACTGCGTTCAGCACTGCTATTGGCAATTCTTGCAATTGTTATCTATCCCGCATTACCATCAGGCTTGATAGGCCCTTGGAGTCTGACTGATCCCCAAGCCACTTGGGTGACCGTGATTTTGATTTCAGGAATCGGGTTCGCGAACTATATCCTTTTAAAAGTATACGGTGTGCGTGGTACAGAGATTTCAGGATTCCTTGGAGGACTGGTAAACAGCAATTTTACTGTCATTGAGCTCTCCGGCCGGGTGAGTGACAACGAAAAACTAGCTAACTCGGCTTATCGCGGAATCTTGCTAGCGATCACTGCCATGTTGGTTCGCAACGCCAGTCTTCTTTTAATTCTAGCGCCTGTTGTACTATTGATTAATCTGGCTGCGTTTGTGCTGATGTTTCTGGCAAGCGCTATTTTAGTGTTAATAAGTTATCAACAACGTAGCACCAATTCTTTGGATAATCCTGTGCAAATTAATCCAGGGTTACCGTTTTCATTATCGGTGGCACTGAAATATGGTTTTGTATTTCTTGTGATTCATATAGTGGGCTCCCTAGCCCAAAGACAGTTTGGAGAAACAGGATTCTATATAATCAGCGTTGCAGGAGGGCTCATGTCGAGCGCCAGCGCCGTTGCAGCAGCGGCCAATCTTGCATCACACGGCAGTATTTCGGCTGCAATTGCAGGAAAAGCTTCTATATTGGCGTCTTTCACCAGCATTGCTTTCAGTCTTTCATTTGTACTCAGGACGCGAAATGGCTATCTCATAAGGAGATTAGCAATAGCGATGTTTTTTGTAGCTATTGGCGGAATAGCAGGAGCTATTATTTCAGACAGGCTCTCGCCAATGTTTATCACTTTGGTTGAATCATTGCGGTTCAAGCCATGACGCGACTACCGCTTTGCAAGTAAGTTCCAAAGACTAATTATTCTCCGGCCAATAGTAATAAATGCCAGCTTGTTAAGCGATATCTTCAGAATTCTTGAATGATGTGAATAGGGTTTGTGTCAATAACGTGGGATCATTTGCAATTAATTTTGGTCAAAATTTTGTAATATTTTTAAATAATCCAGCCCGAAAAAACGGATGTTCTCAGGTCGCTACAACTAACAATATACGAAATGATTAATACTCTCCTGGAGTGGGAAACTAGGCATATCCCCGCATATGCAGTGCATTGCATATGCGGGAGGAGGAGCGAAATAACCATATTACAAAACTGTATAGTTTTGGAAAACTTCCGGCAATGTTCCCGTTGTTATTCTATTTCTGAAATCAGGCAATTCCGCTTGATATGAAAGAGGATTGAAGATATGAACAATAAACCCCACAAAACTCTGATCGCCATATTTGCCATGGTCATCATGACAACAACTGTTAACTTGGCACGGGCCGACGAATCGAAGGGCGGGGAAGCCGGAAAACTGCAACTTTTCAGTCAGGCCCAGATTTCCTTATCCGAGGCGATTAAAACAGCGGAACAAAAAACCGGCGGCAAAGCCTTGGAAGCCGAATTGGATGACGACTCAAACGCGGTCCAATTCGAAGTAGAGATTGTTAAGGACGGAAGGATTCATGAGGTCAAGGTAGACGGCAAGACCGGCACTGTGCTCAAAGTTTCTTTGGACGATGATTCCGACTAAGACGCTCAAAACGAGATAGAGTTAAGTATCAATACGAAGGCGGAATCCCCGGTATTTTCCTGATGAGATGAAAATATTAATTATTGAAGATGATCATGAGACCGGGGATTATGTTTCGGCAGGTCTGAAAGAGGCGGGTCATAACGTCGATTTGGCAATAGACGGTTATGAAGGGCTGCTCTGTGCCAAAGAAGGGCATTATGACCTGCTGATTATCGACCGTATGCTCCCCTATCTTGATGGATTGACCATAGTAAAAACTCTGCGAAGTTCGGGCTGTAATACCCCTGTTCTATTCTTAACGACTATGTGCGGAATTGATGATCGTGTTGAAGGTCTTAATGCTGGTGCGGACGATTATCTGGTCAAGCCGTTTGCTTTCAGCGAGCTTGCCGCACGGGTGAATGCCTTGTTGCGCAGGCCGCGGGAAACGGCGGAACTGAAAGTTTTACAAGTCCAGGATATTGAGCTCGATCTGTTGAAAAGACTGGTAAGGCGTGATAGGCAGCTTATCGATCTCCAGCCGACTGAGTATCGCCTCCTTGAGTATCTTGTTCGCCATGCTGGACAGGTAGTAACGCGCACCATGTTGCTGGAAAACGTCTGGGATTTTCATTTTGATCCTCAAACCAATATTGTCGAAACCCATATCAGCCGCCTGCGCAGCAAATTGAATGCCGGGGGCAAACCGGATATCATCCAGACTGTACGCGGCGCTGGGTATATGATCCATGAAACTGCCTAGTATTGTCGACACCGCCACTTTTAAACTGTCGGCCTTATATTTGGGCCTCTTTTTGCTTTCTTTCATGGCTATCGGTTTGATGGTTTATTTTCTGACAACCAATGCACTTGAACAGCAGCTTAAAAGCAGTGTTGAGGTCGTGGCAAACAGACTGAAAGCTGAGTACGATTCCGACGGGATGGACGAATTAAAAGAAGAAATTGCCGAAGACGATTGCTTGACCACGCACATTTGCGGAATCTTGGATCGGAATGGCGCGTTAATAGGCGGAGATTTCGGCGGTTTTAAACCTTCCCTGGGCTGGCAGACTATCATCCGGCCGAACGCCGGTAAAAAACTTCAGCGGGAAGGAATAGACGTTATTTATATGAAGGTTATCCCCCTACCGGGTAATGTCTGGCTGGGCGTGGGTCATGACGGTGAATATATCAGGGATGCGGGTGAGGCGATTATTCAGGCATTTTTATGGGGCTTTGTTTTGGTAATCTTTTTGGGCGCAAGCGGCGGATTGTATCTCAGCCATGCTTTTCTGAGAAAAATCCAGCGCATTACCCAATCGACACAAGCCATTATTGCCGGTGATCTGAAACACCGGCTGCCGGTTTCAAAAAACCGTGATGAACTGGACAAGCTCGCAGTATTGCTAAACCTGATGCTGGATAAAATCGGCGCGTTGTTTGACAACATTCAGCAAGTATCCAACGACATCGCCCACGATCTGCGGACACCGATCAGTCATTTGCAATTCAGACTTGAAGATGCCGTAAAAAGGGATCTTTCGATAGAGCAATACAAGGAACGGATCGCCTTCGCCATTGAAGAAGTCGATAAGATTCTTGCTACGTTCTCCGCCATGCTGAGAATTTCTCAAATTGAATCCGGTTCTCGCCGTAGCGGTTTCAAAGTCGTCAATCTTAGCGAGATCATCATTTCCGTTATCGATGCACTTTATCCCGTCGCCGAAGAACGAAGCAAAATCGTCCTATCGGATATTGAAAAAGACATCAAGCTGACCGGCGATAAGGAGTTGTTGACGCAACTAGCCTTTAATCTTTTGGAAAACGCCATTCTACATACGCCTGCACAAACAAAAATCGAGATAAGCCTAAGCTCAACCGGCAATCGGATTGACTTGACGATAGCCGACTACGGGCATGGGATTGCAGAAGAGCACCGTCAAAAGGTATTGCAACGCTTTTATCGGTTGGAACAAAGTCGTACAACACCGGGTAATGGTCTCGGGCTCAGTATTGTAGCGGCTATTGCCGATCTTCACGAAGGCACACTAACGCTGCTTGATAACAAGCCGGGGCTTAAAATTATATTCAGTTTGCGGTGCAAATGAATAACCACTCAGCTTATTTGCTAGATTCAAAACACACGCATTATCACAGAGTTATGCAGTATCGCTAAAATTGTAAGTAGTTGTTTTAAGACGACTATTATTAAAATATCAACAGAAGCTAGCTTATTGAATTTGTTGGTTGATTGTTGATAAAGAAACAATTCGGCGGCCTTTTATCTTTTAATTAGATGTATGCATCTAATAATGTCGTTTTATTAAATATTAAATCCTCATTAAACTTCTTTTCAACCTAAACGGCAGTTTTATCTTTCAACAGTAATGATTTTTCAGGAGCATTTTCATGGCGCTTAAATTGGAAAAAACAGATAGAGAACCACGAACAACTGAAATCGCAAACCAGATTGCCACGATTTTACAGGAGATTAAGTTTGGTTCGGTTGAAATTACCATTCATGAAAACAAGGTCGTGCAAATAGAGCGTAAGGAGAAATTACGCTTCGATACTAAAAAATAATTACCCATTTCTACCGTAAACAAACGGCGATTGAAAATATTAATAAGAGAGATAACAGCCTGACCGGACCGCCGGATGGTACAGATATATTTAAGGATTAAAACCATGAAACATTTTAAACGTACCGCTCTAGCCGGCGTGATTAACCTTGCCTTGTTCGGTATTCCCGATGCTCATGCCGATACCGAAGCTCTGGAGCGTCGTATCCGCGAACTGGAAAGCCGATTGGAAAAGCTGGATAAGGCAGGGGCATTATCCAGTAAACCTGTTACGGCAGCTCCCGCTCCCGAAGTAGAAAAACTGAGCCGAAAAGTTAATACTCTCGAACGTAAACTGGAATTGCAGGATGAAGTGACAGCCGGCGCGTTCCAAAAGCTGCCGATATTCGATGCCGGTGCGGATGGATTCAAGATTACGTCCTCTGATAAAAAGCACCAAGTGCGGATTCGCGGTGCGGTGCAAACCGACGCGCGTTTCTGGCTTAATGACGATAGTTCCAGGGCAACCGACAAATTCGAAGTCAAGCAAGCGCGTATCTGGTTGGAAGGCTACTTTTTTAAAGATCTGTATTTTAAAATCATGCCCGACTTTGCGGCGAGTGGCAACATCCTGCCGGATGCTTATCTCGATTACGCCTATCATCCCGCAGCGAGCTTGTTGGTCGGTAAGTTCAAGCCTTCAATCAGTCTTGAGCGCTTACAAGGCGACTCGGACGGCACCTTCCTGGAACGCGCCTTTCCTACTTATTTAGCCAGCAACCGTGACGTAGGTATACAACTGCATGGGGCGTTCTCCAAGCCGGGCTATAAGACAGAGACCGTCGCAGGTCCTATCGATACCAGGAACACGCTGACTTACCAAATCGGTATCTCAAACGGTTCCGGAGACGATGGCAGCCCTGCTTACAATTCACCCGATACCGATAACAATAAAGAAGTGGTCGGACGTTTATTCGCCCATCCGTTCCAGCATACCGGTTACTCCTGGCTGGAAGGCTTGGGACTTGGTGTCGCGGGATCTGTCGGCAACCCGGACAAACAGGCTCTTAAAGTTCAGGCTACGCCAATAGGCAGAACGACGTTTCTTGATTATAGCAAGGTTAATGCGGGCGTTGCCGCGCCGACATCGGATGGCGCTACTTACCGCATTTATCCCCAGGCTTACTGGTTTTCAGGCCCGTTTGGCGCTATTGGCGAGTATGTTGTTTCGTCCCAGCATTTGGTTAGCGGTAGAACGGATATTGAACAAAAGAATACGGCTTGGCAGTTTCTGGCCTCTTATGTAGTAACCGGCGAGGACAACAGCTTTGCCGGCGTCAAACCCATTCAGAATTTTGATCCCCTGAAAGGCAACTGGGGCGCATTACAGCTAGCAGCCCGCTACAGCGAACTGGATGTGGATGATGCGACTTTCAGACTTATTGATCCGAACCAGTCAGCTTCGAAAGCCAAAGCTTGGACCTTGGGCGCCAACTGGTTCCTTAACAGCAATGCCCTCATTCGGGCGGACTACGAAAATGTATCGTTTGATGGCGGTGCGGCCAGAGGCCGTGATATGCCCAACGAATCAATTTTTGCAACACGATTCCAATTAGCATTTTAAACAACCTGACATAAGGGGTTTTACTGATGAAAAACAAATTTACCAACATTGTCTTTGCGGCCGTATTAGTCGTATTGGCAGCCAGCGAGGTGCGCGCGGCGGATATCAATCTGCTCAACGTATCTTATGACCCGACGCGTGAGTTGTATAAAGATTACAACGTCGCCTTTGCCAAATACTGGAAAGCCAAAACCGGCGATAACGTGACCATCAATCAATCCCATGCCGGTTCCGGAAAACAGGCGCGTTCTGTATTGGATGGCCTGGAAGCCGACGTGGTTACCTTGGCGCTGGCCTATGACGTGGACCAGCTCTACCAAAAGCGCAAGCTGATTCCGGAAAACTGGCAAAGCCTGTTACCTAACAACAGCTCTCCTTATACGTCCACTATCGTATTTCTGGTACGTAAGGGCAATCCGCTGGGTATTAAGGATTGGGATGACATCGTCAAGCCCGGCGTAAGCATCGTGACGCCGAATCCGAAAACCTCCGGCGGCGCGCGCTGGAATTATCTGGGTGCATGGGCTTATGCACTTAAACATAACAACAATGATGAAGCCGCCGCCAAAGCGTTCATTGCCAAGTTATACAAAAACGCTGCTGTGCTGGACACTGGGGCTCGCGGTTCTACCACCACCTTCATCGAGCGGGAAATCGGCGATGTATTGATTGCTTGGGAAAACGAAGCTTATTTGGCTTTGAAAGAGTTCGGCCCGGACAAGTTTGAAATTGTCACGCCTTCATTGAGTATTTTGGCTGAGCCGCCGGTTGCCGTCGTTGATGATGTCGCGCGTAAACACGGCACTACCGAAGTCGCAACCGAGTACCTGAAGTATTTATACAGTAAAGAAGGTCAGGAGATTATAGGCAAAAACTATTATCGTCCTACCGACCCTGAAGTTGCCGCCAAATACGCCAAGCAGTTCCAATCGTTGGAGTTGGTCAATATAGCTCAATTCGGTGGCTGGAATGCAGCGCAGGCAAAACATTTTGCCGATGACGGCGTGTTCGACCAAGTATACGGACCGGGAAAATAACTCTCCGGGAGTTTCTCAATTAGCCGCAAGTATATCGGCTGGGCTTATATCGCTCAGCCGTAATTGCGGCATTAAAGTAAATCGGACGTGGATAAATACACGTCCGATTCGAATTTTGACAAGCTCGTGCGAATTATGAGCGGTCGCTTTTGATGGCGGCACAGCGAAAGGCACGGGTACTCTACAAAGATGTTTTCGCTACGCCTTTTCAATTATCGTTTGAATAACTTGAACCAGGATTTTTATCCATGAAAAATTATTTTACCCGGATTATCGTTGTAGCTGCGTTATCGCTTCTTGCTGTGAGCAATACGCCGGCAGCCGACATCAATCTGCTTAATGTCTCTTACGACCCGACCCGTGAATTGTACAAGGAATACAACACCGCTTTCGCCAAATACTGGAAAACCAAGACCGGTGATACCGTAACTATTAACCAATCCCACGGTGGTTCCGGAAAACAGGCGCGTTCTGTATTGGAAGGTTTAGAAGCGGACGTGGTTACGTTAGCTTTATCCAACGATATTGATCAGCTATACCAAAAACGAAAATTGATTCAGGAAGATTGGCAAAAGCAGCTGCCTAACAACAGTTCTCCTTATACGTCCACTATTGTGCTTCTCGTGCGTAAGGGCAATCCGCAGGGCATTAAGGATTGGAATGACATCGTCAAGCCAGGTATCAGTGTCGTAACGCCGAACCCTAAAACCGGTGGCGGAGCGCGGTGGAACTATTTGGCAGCATGGGCTTATGCGCTAAAAACCAACAATAATGATGAAGCCGCAGCCACAGCGTTCGTCAACAAATTATATAAAAATGTCGCAGTATTAGACTCCGGCGCACGCGGCTCGACAACCACCTTTGTCGAGCGGGAAATCGGGGATGTGCTGATCACCTGGGAAAACGAAGCTTACTTGGTGCTGCGTGAGTTTGGCGCGGATAAATTTGAGATCGTTACGCCTTCGTTAAGTATTTTGACTGAACCGTCAGTCGCGGTAGTCGAGGACGTGGCGCGCAAGCATGGCACAACCGAAGTCGCGACCGAATACCTGAAATATCTGTACAGCAAGGAAGGTCAAGACATTATAGGCAAAAACTTTTATCGTCCTACCGACCCTGAAATTGCGGCCAAGTACGCCAAACAATTTAAGGCTGTGGAGCTGGTGACAATCGCTCAATTCGGCGGTTGGGATGTCGCTCAGAAAAAACATTTTGCCGATGACGGCGTGTTCGACCAAATATACGGACCAGGAAAATAAATCGCTGAAAATTACGGGGCGGTGTTTATTTGCCGACCATTGTCCCGTTTAAGCGATTGATTAATTTGCATCGTTCCCTCCGATTGTTTATGCGGGAACGAAAATAAAGCTTTCGATCAACGTTGGAGTTAGTGAATGTCACAAACACAAAGCAGTATTATGCCGGGATTTCGCCCGACAATCGGGTTCACCCTGATTTATTTAAGCCTAGTGGTTTTAATTCCGCTAAGTACTCTGGTGTTTAAAAGTTTTGGGCTGAGCTGGGAGGATTATGTCCATATCATTACCAGTAAGCGTGTGATGGATTCGTTTCGCGTCAGTTTTTCCACCGCGTTGGTGGCCGCTTTGATTGCCGGCTTCTTCGGCTTTATTGTCGCTTGGGTGTTGGTGCGTTATTCATTTTTCGGCAAGCGTTTTTTTCATGCCTTGATCGACTTCCCTTTTGCTCTGCCGACAGCCGTTGCCGGTATTGTTTTGGCAACTATCTTCCAACCCAGCGGTTTTCTGGGTAAGTTTTTGATAGATACGTTCGGCATACAAGTCGCTTTTAAGCCGCTGGGTATTGTGATGGCGCTGATTTTTATCAGTATCCCGTTTATCGTACGTACCGTCGAACCGGTATTGCTGGAATTTGAACCGGCGTTGGAAGAAGCCGCATCAAGTCTTGGCGCTACGCGCTTGCAGGTTTTTAGCAAAATTATTTTTCCAAATGTTTTTCCGGCTTTGCTGACAGGTTTTGCGCTGGCTTTTGCCCGAGGCGTCGGTGAATACGGCTCAGTCATTTTTATTGCCGGCAATATTCCTTATGTGTCGGAAATTGTACCGCTATTGATTGTCGCCAAGCTGGAGCAGTATGACTATAAAGGCGCCACAGCCATTGCCCTGACCATGCTGGTTATCTCATTCGTACTGCTGTTTCTGATTAATTCATTGCAATTATGGGTGCGCAAGCGCTCTGGACAACTATAAGGAGCTTCGAATATGAGTGCTGTTACTCAACCCATAAACCCGGCCAGATTGGTCGAACACCAGCCACGGGTTTTGCAGGATGCCGACTGGGTCAGGTGGAGCCTGATCGCAATTGCGCTGGGCTTTATCGGCCTGTTTATCTGTTTACCTTTAGGCCTGGTGATTTATCAAGCTTTCTCTAAAGGCATTGCGGCTTATTGGTCGGCGCTATCCCAGGACGATACGCTGGCTGCGATTAACCTGACTTTATTGACGGCATTGGTCACCGTACCGTTGAACACAGTCTTCGGCGTTGCCGCGGCCTGGGCAATTACCCGATTCGAGTTTACCGGAAAAAGCCTGTTGACCACATTGATCGACCTGCCATTTTCGGTATCGCCGGTTATTTCGGGCTTGATTTTCGTGCTGATGTTCGGCGCGCAAGGCTGGTTTGGCGAATGGCTGAATGAGCATGATGTAAAAATCATCTATGCCGTTCCGGGGATTATTCTGGCTACGTTGTTTATCACCTTTCCTTTCGTCGCCAGACAGTTGATTCCGCTGATGCAGGAAATGGGCAATCAGGAAGAAGAAGCTGCACTGTCGTTAGGCGCCAGTGGTTTGAAGACTTTTTGGGCGGTGACCCTGCCTAACATTAAATGGGCTCTGCTATATGGCGTATTGCTGTGCAATGCCCGGGCGATGGGCGAGTTTGGCGCGGTGTCAGTGGTTTCCGGCCATATCCGGGGCATGACTAATACGCTGCCTTTACATGTGGAAATCAACTATAACGACTATAACTTGGTCGGCGCCTTTGCCAGCGCTTCGATTCTGGCGGGTCTGGCTATCGTGACATTGTTTTTAAAAACCGCGTTGGAATGGAAACAAGCAAACCGTTCACCACAATGATTTTATTTTCGAGACTTCCTTTATGAGCATTATACTTTCCAATATCAGCAAAAATTTCGGTACATTTGCCGCACTGGATCAGATTAACCTGGAAATCCCGGAAGGCGAACTGGTAGCCCTATTAGGACCTTCCGGCTGCGGCAAGACGACGTTGCTCCGTATCATTGCCGGTCTGGAAAAAGCCGATGAAGGGCGGGTATTATTAAGCGGACAGGACAGGACTGATCACGACGTCAGTCAGCGCGGCATCGGCTTTGTGTTCCAGCACTATGCGCTGTTTCGGCACATGACGGTATTTGAGAATGTGGCGTTCGGCTTAAGAGTCAAATCCCGCCGCGAGCGGCCGAGCGAAGCGATTATCCGTAAGAAAGTGCATGATTTATTGAACTTGGTGCAACTTGACTGGCTGCACGACCGCTATCCCGATCAACTGTCCGGCGGCCAGCGTCAGCGTATCGCGCTGGCCCGCGCCTTGGCCGTGGAGCCGTCGGTATTATTGCTGGACGAACCGTTTGGCGCGCTGGATGCCAGTGTGCGCAAAGACTTGCGGCAATGGCTGCGCAATTTGCATCATGACCTGAATGTCACCAGTATTTTTGTCACTCATGACCAGGAAGAAGCCATGGAAGTGGCCAGCCAAGTCGTTGTGCTCAATCACGGGCGCATCGAGCAACAGGGTTCACCCAGCGATATTTACGATCATCCGGCCAATGCTTTCGTTTCCCGCTTTATCGGGCAGACCAATATTTTTGACCTGGACCAGCACGATACTGAATGGTTGCAGGCCGCCGGGCTATTGGCTCCGCAGCAGAAAGGCAAGATCGCGCATGTTCGGCCCCATGATATCGTTATCGAAAAGTCGGCGACCAATAGCGATACGTTTGTAACCCTGAAAGATTGGCAACATTTGGGCGCTTTGATCCGTATTGAGCTGGTCAACAATGGCGCCAATAATTCAGCTGTAAGCGTTTTTGCAGAAATGCCCAATGAACAGTTCAAGCGTTTGCAGCTGAGCAAAGGTGACAAGGTCGATCTGCGAATACGCCATGCCCACTGGTTTCATTAATTCTTGAATAACGTTTATTGTTTAATAAACGGCGAAGACAACAAACTGAGCAGGGCGTGGAGCGCACGCCTTTCTCTCTCCTTTTGCGCTCACAGCACGCTCTACGCTTTATTCGATACTGCTGAAGTCTAGCCCGCTCCATACTTACCTGGTCTTTATTAAATAAGGAGATATCCTAATCAATGAATTTAAGCCAAATTGAATTGCTTCGCGTGCTTCAGGAGAATGATTTCAGCCTCTCAAAAGCCGCGGAAAAAATGCATATTGTGCAATCGGCGGTTAGCCGGCAATTACAGCTTTTTGAAACCGAGCTGGGTTCACCTATCTATGAACGGCAGGGTAAAAAATTAATCGCTTTGACTTCCCTGGGGCAACGTATCATGGAAGAAGCCGCGGTCATTAACATGGCCAAAAACAATATCCAGACCATAGCGGCGGATTATATCGACAGTAACCAGGGCGTTCTGCACATTGCGACCACACATACCCAGGCCAAGTATTTTTTACCGAAACCTATCCTGCGCTTTAGGCAAAAATATCCGGGCGTCAGGATTTATATGGTTGAGGCCTCGCCCGAGCAACTGATTGATAAATTGCATGCCCGGAAAGCGGATATCGCCATTTGCACCGAGAAAGTTGCCGAAGATACCGATTTGATCGTTAAATCCTGCTATGAATGGCATCATGCAATGATGGCGCCAAAAAATCATCCGCTGAGTGAGGGCGATATTTCCCTTAAACGGCTGGCCTCTTATCCGATACTCACCTACAGCTTTGGCTTTACCGGGCGCTCAAATATCGAGACAGCGTTTAAAAATACCGGCGTGGAACTGGATATCATCCTGGCTGCCGCCGATACCGACGTGATCAAGACTTACGTTCGGCTGGGGATGGGCGTCGGCATTATCGCCGGTATGGCCTATGACCCGGCGATGGACCAGGATCTGGTGGCGCGGGATTTATCGCATCTTATTCCAAGCTCAAGAACCAAGATCGCCTACCTTAAAAACAACTACCTGCCTTTATATACCCAGCACTTTATCGAAGAGCTACAGGTTGCGGCTAAAGAGCTTAATCTTCATTAAGGAGAGGGATTTAAAATAGCGTATGATTCGTAGAGGCAACTCTATGTCACGGTTTACGCAATAGAAAAGATTGCCGGTATGACGACAACATGACTGGTGTAGATGCGCCTATGGCAACCAAAGAAAATACAACGACTCAATTGATCAAGGAACAATCCACGGAACGGCCGCAACCCGTGAGCTTTGGATTGGCCTTCCGCTTCTGGCTAAAACTTGGTTTTATCAGTTTCGGCGGGCCTGCCGGTCAAATCGCCATCATGCATCAGGAACTGGTCGAGCGGCGGCGCTGGATTTCAGAAAAGCGTTTTTTGCATGCGCTGAATTATTGCATGTTATTGCCGGGGCCCGAAGCGCAGCAGCTCGCGGTTTATCTAGGCTGGCTGATGCATCGCACTTGGGGCGGAGTGGTTGCAGGGACTCTGTTTATTCTGCCGGCGCTGTTCTTGTTGATTCTGCTAAGCTGGATTTACCTGAGTTTCGGCCATGTTCCCGCAGTGGCCGGTGTGCTTTACGGCATCAAGCCTGCCGTCACCGCCATCGTGCTGTTCGCCGCGCACCGCATCGGTTCGCGGACTTTAAAAAACGGCCTGCTGTGGATTTTAGCGGCGCTGGCTTTTCTCGCCATTTTCGCATTGCATGCGCCGTTCCCGTTGATCGTGTTGAGTGCGGCTTGTTTCGGAGCCATCGGCGGGCGCATCGTCCCTGACAAATTCGCCGTTGGCGGCGGGCATGGCGCTGCCAAACAAAGCTACGGCCCTGCTTTGATCGATGACGACACACCCATTCCCGATCATACCCGGTTCCGTTGGTCGCACCTGCTTAAAATCGCGGCGGCGGGATCGATTTTGTGGGGCGGCGTGATGGGCTTGTTGTGTTGGCACTATGGTTGGAACGGTGTGTTGACGCAGATGGGCTGGTTTTTCACCAAGGCGGCGTTGCTGACTTTCGGTGGCGCTTATGCCGTATTGCCTTATGTCTATCAGGGCGCGGTGGAGCATTATCACTGGCTGAGCGCGACGCAAATGATCGACGGGCTGGCGCTGGGCGAAACCACGCCCGGTCCGTTAATCATGATCGTCACCTTCGTCGGGTTTCTGGGCGGCTGGAGTCAATTGCCGTTCGGCCCGGATGGGTTATTAATGGCTGGTATGGTCGCGGCGGTGGTAGTCACTTATTTTACCTTCCTGCCCAGCTTTTTGTTTATTCTGGCAGGCGGCCCGTTGGTCGAATCCACGCACGGCAATTTAAAATTCACTGCGCCGCTGTCGGCGATTACCGCCGCGGTGGTGGGCGTGATTATTAATCTTGCGGTATTTTTTGCCTGGCACGTGTTCTGGCCGCAAGGTTTTACAGGGCGATTCGACGGTATTGCCGCGCTGATCGGGGCTGTTGCGTTGCTGGCATTGTTCCGTTACAAGGCGCGCGTTATTCCGGTCATCGCCGCTTGCGGCGCGGCGGGACTATTGCTGTTGCCGGTCAAACCATGGCTTGCCTGATAAATACCGGATTACCGTGCTTGTTAGACTACGATGTTTAGAATTACAAAGCCAAGCATCACGAGTATCGCCGTTTTGCTCGCTTGACAAAGCACAACCTGTAAAGTACTTTAAACCAACATCAACAAGCTGACCGGACAACCGGAAGCCGGTGAGCCTCAAAAGGGGCCACTGGCTTTTTTTTGGCCAAAATTCGGCTACGGCAATCAGTTTGCGACTCATTTAGACAGGAGATTTTTATGTCACATTGGTACGAAGACAATTCCCATTCCATCGGGCAAACTCCATTGGTGCGACTTAATCGTATTACCGATGGCGTGCCGGTCACCTTATTGGCGAAAATTGAAGGGCGTAATCCCGCCTATTCGGTCAAATGCCGGATCGGTGCGGCGATGATCTGGGATGCCGAGCGTCGCGGCTTGCTGGGTCCAGGCAAGGAACTCGTTGAACCAACCAGCGGCAATACCGGTATTGCGCTGGCCTTTGTCGCGGCGGCTCGCGGTATTCCGTTGACCTTGACGATGCCGGAGACGATGAGCCTGGAGCGCCGTAAACTGCTGATTGCCTATGGCGCCAAACTGGTGTTGACCGAAGGCGCCAAGGGCATGAGCGGTGCGATAGCGAAAGCCGAGGAAATCGCCGCTTCCGATCCCGAGCGCTATGTATTGCTGCAACAGTTTAAAAACCCGGCGAACCCGGCTATTCACGAACAGACCACAGGGCCTGAAATCTGGAACGATACCGACGGCGCTATCGATATTTTCGTTTCCGGCGTCGGCACCGGCGGGACGATTACCGGCGTTTCCCGGTATATCAAGCAGACGCAGGGCAAGGCCATCGTTTCGATTGCGGTTGAACCTGAGGCAAGCCCAATACTCACCCAGTATCGCGCTGGTGAGCCGTTAAAACCCGCTCCTCATAAAATTCAAGGCATCGGCGCGGGATTCGTCCCGGATGTTCTCGATCTGTCGCTGATTGATGAGATCGAGCAGGTCAGCAACGAAGAAGCAATAGCCTACGCGCGCCGTCTTGCACGGGAAGAGGGTATACTGTCCGGTATATCCTGCGGTGCAGCAGTCGCGGTAGCGGTGCGTGTCGCCAAGCGTCCCGAAAACGCCGGTAAAACCATTGTTGTCGTGTTGCCGGATTCCGGCGAACGTTATTTGAGCTCGCCTTTGTTCGAAGGTGTTTTCGATGCCGGTGGTTTTGCAGCGTGAACGATAGTATTCATCTTCATAGTAAATTTGATTGGGGTATTGATGAGCTGGTTGCGAAATTGCGCAGTTTGCGTGTCGAATCGCTGGAAATCAGGCATCGCCGCGACAAACCGCCCAAGCTGCCGTCACGTAAAGAGCTGCACAAAATACTCGATGGACTGAGTGCGGTATTGTTTCCGAATCGGCTGGGCCTGCCGGACTTGAACGACGAAGGTATTGATTATTTCGTTGGTCATACGCTCGAAAACTTACTGCGCGAACTTTACAAGCAAATCCGCCGTGAGCTTCAGTTTATTTCCGGGCAAGAAGGCATCGACACGGTAGCTCATCAGCAAGCCATCATCCTTACCCGCGATTTTGCCGCGAGGCTGCCTGATGTAAGAAAGCTGCTTGATAGTGATATTCAGGCCGCATATGAAGGCGATCCGGCGGCAAGAAGTCCTGATGAAGTGTTGGTTTGCTATCCGGGTATTAACGCGATTATTCATCACCGGCTTGCTCATATCCTTTATGGTTTGGGTGTGCCGCTGGTAGCCCGGATTATCTCGGAGCTTGCTCACTCAGCCACCGGTATTGATATTCATCCCGGCGCGCAAATCGGCGAGAGTTTTTTTATCGATCACGGTACCGGCGTGGTCATAGGCGAAACAGCCGTTATCGGGCGGCATGTTCGCGTCTATCAGGCCGTTACTCTGGGCGCCAAGCGTTTCCAGAAAGACGATAACGGGGTTCTTGTCAAAGGCAATGCACGGCATCCTATCGTTGAAGACGATGTCGTTATTTATGCGGGCGCAACGATTTTAGGGCGTATCACCATTGGCCGTGGTTCGACCATCGGCGGCAACGTCTGGCTGACCCATAGTGTACCCGAAGGCAGCAATATCACTCAGGCCTATGTGCGTAGTGAATTGTTCCAAGGCGGAGCCGGAATATAGATTCAATGCGAAAGAACGTTACCTCGTTCCCAAGCTCCAGAGACTGTGAAAGTATTTTTGAAAATATGACGCATACTATTTTAGT